>JAFYLR010000019.1 GCA_017550115.1 Clostridia bacterium
AGGATCAAACTCTCTAAAAAATTGTATCTCAAGCACCTAAGGTGCCTAAAACCTTTTTTAGAGCTAATCTGCTCATTTACTTTTTGTTTTGAGTATCTTTTCTCAAGAATTGCGAGATTCGTCTTTGCACAATACTTTGTTTATGCTTTGTACTTCTTCTCTTGTTGTTCAATTTTCAATGACCGATTCGCCACCCGCTCCAGCGGACAGCTTGTCTATTATACCACTCTCTCCTACCTTTGTCAAGTACTTTTTTCAAACTTTTTCAAAAAAGTTTTTGAGAATGATAATCTTGCCGCTTTTTTACGACAACCTCGCCATTATACTACATCTTTATCCACTTGTCAATACATTTTTTCGATATTCTTAGAAAAAATATAATATTTTTCAAAAATCAAATTTAATGTTGACATATGGGTACTGTTAATGGTATAATATAAAAAGTATATGCAATTTTTATCGTACTATAATATGGAGGACCCGTATGCGCAAAGGCAATATTTTTCGCAAACCCGCTTTTAATATAATAGTAACGTTGTTACTCATAGTATCCCTTGCTTTTTTCTACAAATACGCAATGAATCACTATACAGAAAGTCTCGAAAAAGATTTGGAAACGCTCGACACTGAACGTCTATCTCAAATAGAGGCTATGCCAAAAACTATAGACGATGCTCTTGATGCTATAGGAAATCCTAAATCTATCAGAACTATTGATAAAGTGCTGTTAGAATACTGCAAAGAAAACATAAAAGAGACCATCTATGATGACATATTCAATTATTTGAAAACGAACAAATACTCCGACGATATGTGGGAAACTCTTTGCGGATACACTTTGAAAGCTCTTTACGATCTTGCAAATGGGATCGCCGACGAATATAATTATATTGTAAGAGATGCAGATGACATGCTCACTCTCGCTTTTGCAGGAGATGTAAGCCTTGACACTAAATGGGATTGGTCACCTCTTTATGTACATTCAAAAAATCGTGACAACCTGCTTGAAGCCGCATTCTCCGAAAATCTTTCGCAAAGGATGCTTGATGCAGACATATTTTGCTTGAATCTTGAAAGCCCTTTTGTTGAGGCGGGTGGAAAAGCTGTTGATAATTTTTGGCGACACTACTCCGATCCTGAAAATGTAGATGTTCTAAACACCATAGGTGCAGATCTGGTAAACATAGCAAATGACAGAATTTACGATTATTCCGCAAAAGGTCTTGGAGATACTATAAATGCTCTTCATGATTCAGGCATTATGTATATCGGAGCGGGAGAAGATTTAGAGGACGCTACTCTGCCTCGATATGTAATTGCAGGCGGACGAAAAATCGCAATAGTTGCATCCACCGCACCCACTACAGCCCCTGAGGCCACAGAAAATTCCGAAGGTCTTATATATTCTTCAAAAAGCAAGCACTTTATCTCTATGATAAAAAAAGCAGAGGAAAATGCTGATTACGTAATAGTTTACATTGATTGGGGCAACGGTAATAACGAAAGAGCCGATGACACTCAAAAAGATTTGGCTTATTCCTTCATCAATTCAGGTGCTGATATCGTCATAGGCTGTCGTGCTATGGTAATGCAATCTATCGAATATTACAAAGGCAAGCCTATCATTTACGGACTCGGAAATTTCTGGTATGAGACCGACGCACACAACACAATATTCCTTGAAGTAAAGTTCTCTCGTGAAGAAATACTACCCGAAGATGAAAACTCAAAAAAATCTACTGTTACTTACATGATGGAAGAAGAACCGATGGTATATTGTTTGCCCTGTGTTCAGAGAGGTGCTGTTGTAACTCTTGTACAAGGAACAAATGCGGGAAACACTATAATCAATAAGCTTATGCAAATTTCCGACAACAATATTTCAATCGACGAAAACGGCTTGTTAAGCCAAGCCGAGTAAAATCAAGAAAAAAGGGCGGCCTGCGGTCGCCCTTTTCTAAAACAAGGAGCATATATGAAAAAGCTATTGGTAGTTGACGGTAACAGTATCCTTAACCGAGCTTTTTACGGTATAAGAATACTTACAAATAATGAAGGATTCCCAACGAATGCACTTTACGGAATGGTCAATATCCTCTCAAAGCAGATAGAGGCGTTATCGCCCGACTATCTCGCCGTCGCCTTCGACCTAAAAGCACCGACCTTCAGACACAAATTATATTCCGGATATAAAGCCAACCGCAAACCTATGCCGCCCGAGCTTGCACAGCAAATGCCCTATGCAAAAGAGTTATGTCAGGCAATGGGATTCACGGTTTTGGAAAAAGAGGGATATGAAGCTGATGATATTTTAGGAACCCTTTCGGCTATAGCAAAGAGCGAGGACGAAACAGAAGCTTATATTCTTACGGGAGACCGCGATTCACTTCAGCTAATCACAGAGGACAGCCGCGTCAAAGTTTTACTTGCAGGAAACACCGAAACAACATTATTTGACGGAGACAAATTCAAAGAAAAATACGGTGTATCCTCAACTGTTTTCGTTGACGTTAAAGCTCTTATGGGAGATAGCTCGGATAATATTCCCGGAGTTGCGGGTATAGGTGAGAAGACTGCACTCAAGCTTATAAGCGACAACGGTACACTTTCAGGCGTTTATGAAAACCTCGAGACCGCACAACTCTCCCCCTCCGTAAAGAAAAAGCTTATCGAAGGAAAAGATAGTGCTTTTCTTTCACTTGAGCTTGCAAAGATCAACTGTGAAGTGCCGCTCGAATACAGCCTTTCAGATATGAAAAATCAAGGCTTTGACCGAGAAAAGCTTTCTGCGATGTTCACAAAATTCGGTTTTTCGACACTACTAAAGAAATTTCAGCTCGATGAGGTCGCCGAAAGCACAAACGCGTTCGTCGAGCCTGACATTATCACAACAGATAACAATATATTAGAAAAAATAGAGTTGCAGGAAGACAAAACCATCACTCTTTATTGTGCAAACGGTGAAATTTCAATATTTGACGGCAAGAAAACTGTATATTCAACCTCCGATCCGTCTTTGCTTCGTCCTATTTTCGAACAAAACGATATTCGTATCATCACCTATGATGCAAAATCGCTTTACAAAGTTCTCCAAGATTGCGGAATCTACTACCGTTCGGCGTACAGCGATATAATGTTAGCCTCCTACGTGCTAAATGCCGCAGCGGGAAAGTTTGATCTTGATAGACTAGCACTTGAATATATATCGCTCGCTTCCCTGCCCGAAAAATCAAAGGGATATGTAATTTACAAAATTCATGAAGCAATTTGTCAAAAGATGAAAGAAGACAACAATTTGGAAAAATTGCTTTATGAAATAGAAATGCCTCTTGCGGCAGTTCTTGCGGATATGGAGATTGTCGGTTTCAGAACAGACGCGGAAGGACTGCGCAAATATGGGGACGAGCTTGACACTCTTGCGGAAGATCTCGAAAAGAGAATATATTTCTCAGCAGGGTGCGAATTCAATATAAATTCTCCTATGCAATTGGGAGAGGTTCTCTTCGACAAGCTCGGTTTACCTGCTCAGAAAAAGACAAAAACAGGCGGCTACTCTACAGGCGCTGAGATTTTAGAAAAGCTACGTCCCTATCACCCGATAATTGAAGATATTCTTGAATATCGAAAGGTAACAAAGCTGAAAAGCACGTACGTCGAGGGACTGATAAAGGTAGCCGATGAAAACGGAAGAGTTCATTCCTGCTTCAATCAAACGGGCACAGCAACGGGCCGTCTTTCTTCAAGCGAACCAAATCTTCAGAATATCCCGATAAGAACAGAATTGGGACGAGAGCTTAGAAAGTTTTTCGTTCCCAAAAACAACGACTATGTACTCATAGACGCCGACTATTCACAGATCGAATTGCGAGTCTTAGCGTCTATATCAGAGGACAAAGCAATGACCGAGGCTTTCATTTCGGGTGAGGATATTCACGCTTCAACCGCCGCGAAAGTGTTTTCAGTTCCCGCATCAGCCGTAACGGGCGAAATGAGAAAACGTGCAAAAGCGATAAACTTTGGTATTGTTTACGGAATGGGTGAGTTTTCGCTCTCCGAAGACCTTGGAATCAGCCGTGCTCAAGCAAAAAAATATATAGAAAGTTATTTTGCAGGATATCCCGCCATTTCTGCTTACCTTGAAGATGTTGTTAAGTCTGCTTACGAAAACGGTTATGTTACGACCTTGTTCGGAAGAAGAAGATATATCCCCGAACTTGCAGGTCAGAACAAAAACCTAAAGCATTTCGGCGAAAGAGTTGCAAAAAACAGTCCTATTCAAGGAACAGCAGCTGATATAATCAAAATCGCAATGATAAACACAGCAAAAAAGCTTAAGGATAGCGGAATTGATGCGCGTCTTATCCTGCAAGTGCATGACGAGCTTATAATTGAAGCATCAAGAGACTGTGCCACGGAAGCGGCAAAAATCCTCGAGGATTGCATGGAGAATGCTATCAAGCTCTCCGTTCCTCTAGTAGCAAAAGCAAGTATAGGCGAGACTTGGTTTGATAATAAGTGAGTGGTATTTTACGCATAAGAAAAGGCACCGCTAGGGCGGTGCCTTTTTATTATTCTTTCAAAGTACGCTTCTCTTCTTTTGACAATTTGAAAAGCTCCTCTGCCGCAAGTCTTGTTTTTGCCACAACGCCTTGCTTTTTCGGGAAACAATAGTATAAGCAGTCGCGAGTTCCTATACATATAATATCGCCAAGCTCATACCAATAGTAATCGGAATATAAACCATAAGAAGTAAGCGGTTTCTGCTCATAGCTCAGCTTTCCGTCACACCCCGTCAGCCTAAAGCCGTCATTGTCATGAACAAGTCTGCCTTCCCCTACCATATATATTGCCTTGTAATCGACCATCATACCTATATCGACTTCTGTATCGAGGAGATAGCTTTTTTCTTTAAGCTCCTCTCTGACACACTTGCGTTCCCAAGCATACCAATCGGGAATATGATAAAATTCAGTCCCGTCCTCTGACTCCAATCTACCAAGAGGAGTTAAAGTATAACGCTTTCCGCATTTTTTACAGTATATCTCAGTTCCCTCGCCCTTCATTTCCCCCTCGGTCTTGCAAGAAGCACATTTATAAAGTATTCTTTCAAGTCCGTCGGCTCTGAAAGGCTCGTTTATTGATACTTTATTTTCATATTGCCAAGCAAAATTATCAAAGGTAAAAGCATCGTCAAGAATCTTGTCGATATCGTCCGAGCTTTTCTCGGCAAGTTCCTCTTTCGAGAGCAAACAAGTCACACTTGCACTAACCTTAACGTCACGTTTCTGCAAACAGTTATAAAGCGGGTCTCTCGAAAAAGCTCCAAAGGTATGAATGCTCAGGACAGGCACTCTGAGTTTTTTAATAAGCACCCCCATTTTGCGAGGGAGTGGGGTAGCCGTACCGTCAAAACTATAGCTCGCTTCGGGATACATAAGAACACTTGTCTTATTTTCCTTTAGCGTATAATTTATATCACGTATCAGCCTTAAGTCGCTGACAAATTTTTGCGTCGGAATACATCCTATTCTTCGCATAAGCCAAGACTTTCCGACAAATCCGTCCGACGTACAAACAATACAATAAGGCTTAGGATAAAGTATCTTTGATGCGATTTCAAGGTCAATAAAGCTGGAGTGGTTCATCAAAATAAGATAAGGACCCTTCCCCGCCTTTTCCATATCATGCTCGGTAAAAGAAAACTTCGCATCCACCAAATCAAAATGCGAGGCTACTCTGATAAGCGTCCTGAAAAACAACGATGGACGCAAAGGCTTTTTATGTTTAGGCTTCGGGAGTGCCATAACGGCATCATACGAAAGCTTTTTAGTTTTAATTTTCATAAAAATCTCTCTTTTTGTTTTTTATAATTATAACTTTTTTGCGTCGATATGTCAATATACTCGCTCCATTATACAAAAAAAGGAGACATAAACGGTATGCCGTTTATATCTCCTTTGGGTTTTAGCCACCAAGATATGCTTTTTTGATTTCTTCACTTTCAGCAAGTTCTTCACCCGTACCCGTAAGAACGATTCTTCCCGATTCGAGAACGTACGCTCTGTCAGCAATCTCAAGTGCATGACCTGCATTCTGTTCAACGAGCAAAACGGTCGTTCCTTGTGAGTGAAGCTCCTTAATAATATCAAATATCTGTTCAACAAGTATAGGAGCAAGTCCCATCGAGGGTTCGTCAAGCATAAGAAGCTTCGGCTGACTCATAAGAGCTCTGCCAATCGCCAACATCTGCTGCTCACCACCCGAAAGAGTTCCCGCTATCTGATTCTTTCTGTGAAGAAGTCTCGGGAAGCGGTTATAAACGTCCTCAAGTCCCTCTTTTATATAACCGCCGTTAGTATAAGCTCCCATTTCGAGATTTTCAGCAACGGTCATCTGAAGAAATATACGTCTGCCTTCCGGAACGTGCGCAAGACCCTTGGTTATAAGCTTATAAGAGTCGATTCGCGAAATATCCTCACCGCAAAATGTCGTACTTCCTGTATGAGAACGAAGCATACCCGAAATCGTCTTAAGCGTGGTAGATTTACCCGCACCGTTCGCTCCGATAAGAGCTACTATCTCATGCTCTTTTACATCAAAAGAAATATCCTTGAGTGCGTGAATTTTACCGTAATAAACATTAAGATTTTCTACTTTAAGCATCTTCACGCCTCCTTCGCCTTACCCAAGTACGCTTCAATAACTTTCGGGTTCGCTTTTATCTCGTCGGGAGAGCCTTTAGCAATAACTTTTCCGTGGTCAAGAACGCATATACCCTCGCAAATACTCATAACGAGCTTCATGTCATGCTCGATAAGCATAACAGCAATATTAAAGTTGTCACGAATACGACGAATATTTTCCATAAGCTCTGTGGTTTCCGAAGGATTCATACCTGCCGCAGGCTCGTCCAAAAGAACGATCTTCGGAGACGTTGCAAGAGCTCTTGCGATCTCAAGCCTTCTCTGTGCACCATAAGGCAAACTGCCGGCGGGAGCATACGCGAGATCCGCCATATTGAAAAAGTCAAGCAACTCAAGAGCCTTCTCCTCCGCAATCTTTTCCGCCTTTGAATAGCCAAAGCCGTGAGTTATAGCCGAGAAAAAGTTCTCTTTCATAGAGTTATGAAGTCCGACCTTTACGTTGTCAACAACAGACAAATTTGAGAAAAGTCTGATGTTCTGAAAGGTTCTTGCGATACCCATATGATTGACCTGGTGAGTGGATTTTCCTGCCGTACTCATTCCATCTATCAAGATACTGCCTCGTGTAGGCTGATATACGTTTGTCAGCATATTGAAAACAGTAGTTTTACCTGCACCGTTAGGACCTATAAGGCCCGCTATCTCCGTGCGTCCAACAATAATAGAAAAATCGTCAACGGCAGTAAGACCGCCGAAATCAATACCAAGATGGTTGACTTCAAGAACGGGACGTTTGCCTATATCTCTCTCGGGCACAAATGCGTTCGAGGGATAAGGAACAAGACGTGATTTGTTATCGTTACTCATTCTCTTCTGCCTCCTTTTGATCTTTCTTTTTGGAGGAAAACTTTTTTGCAAATTCCTTTAGCGTAAATCTGCTCTTAAACTCCGTAAATTTCTCATTGGAGTTGAGAAGCATAATAGCAATAAGAAGGATAGAATATGCAAGCATACGATAATCGCTGAACTCACGCAAAGCCTCAGGAAGAGCACGCAGAGCTATAGCAGCAATTATTGAGCCGTTGATGCTACCCATTCCGCCCAGAACAACTATAACCAATATCTCAATAGACATATTATAGTTAAAGGTTGCGGGCTTGATATTAGCAAAGCTGTGACCGTAAAGAACTCCGGCAGCTCCTGCAAAGAAAGCCGCAAGAACGAAAACGATCAATTTGTAATAGGTAACGTTTATACCTGTCGCCTCGGCCGCAATACGATTATCACGTATAGCCATTATCGCTCTTCCGTGCTTCGATTTTTTTATGTTCATCATAACCACAACGGTTATAAGAACGAGCACCGCCGCATAAGGCAAAAGGTCTTTTGGTTTTGAATAGATATAAGTTTCGGGTCTCGTTGTCGTAAGACCGAGGGCTCCACCCGTTACTTCAAGATTTGTAATAACATTCTTAACTATCTCTCCACAAGCAAGAGTAACTATCGCAAGATAGTCTCCTTTTAGACGGAGAGCCGGAAGTCCTACAACAAAGCCGATAATTGCAGCAAAAATTCCTCCGAATATCATCGCAAGCGGCAAGCGAACTACCATAGGAAGCAAGTTAACCGTCCACATTGAGAACAGACAACCGCTGAAAAGTCCTACAGACATAAAACCTGCGTGTCCAAGCGAAAGCTCACCCAAAAGTCCTACGACCAAGTTGAGCGACACAGCCAAAACAATATAACAAGAAACCGAAATTATCATATTTGTGAGCTGTCTGCTTGCAAGATCTCCATAGAGCATAACAGAAAGCACCGCATAGATCGCAACAACGAAATAGATAGTCAATGAATTTTTCGAGAAAGCTTTTTTGAGTATATTATTTTTCATATATCACACCTTCTCACTTATCTTCTTGCCGAGCAGACCTGTGGGTTTAACCACAAGAACGATAACAAGTACCGCAAAAACTATCGCATCGGACATCGTTGTTGAAACATAAGCCTTCGAGAATTGTTCAATGATACCAAGCAATATTCCGCCAAGCATCGCACCGGGAATTGAACCGATACCGCCAAAAACCGCAGCAGTAAATGCCTTAATACCGGGCATAGAACCTGTCGTAGGCTTAATATACGTATATGTTGCACCGTAAAAAATACTTGCAACGGCGGCAAGAGCCGAACCGATAGCAAACGTTACGGAAATTGTCCTATTTGTACTGATACCCATAAGCTCTGCGGCTTCCTTATCCTCGGAAACAGCTCGCATAGCCTTACCTACCTTTGTCTTGTTTATAAATAAAGTAAGGACGATCATTATAATCGCGGTAACAGCAAGAGTTGCAAGTGTAATACCGCTGATCTCTATAGTGCCGAGCGTAACACTTGGCAGAGAAATGATCTTGGGGAAGAATTTCTGCTGGGTGCCAAAAATAAGCTGTGCAATATTCTGCAAAAAGTAACTGACACCGATAGCCGTAATAAGAACGGCAAGAGAGGGAGCTTTACGCAAAGGCTTGTACGCCAGAAATTCGATAATAACGCCAAGCAAAGCACAAAAAGCTATACTCACAAATATAGCAAGAATCGGAGGCATATTCATCTGCATAACAGCAACGATAACGGAATATGCACCGATCATAATAACGTCACCATGAGCAAAATTGAGCATTTTAGCAATGCCGTAAACCATCGTATATCCAAGAGCAATAAGTGCATAAATACTGCCAAGGCTTAATCCGCTTATCAAAGTTTGAAAAAATAGAATCATTTTCGACTCCTATAAAAAAGCAATTTCCTTCGGTGAGCCTATAGCTCACCGAAGGCATTGTTATAAATAATTAAGTAAAAACTATTACGGGTTGTAAAGCTGAGCAACACCGCTCTTGATTATCATAACGATAGGATCCTTTGCAGTCTCGCCACTTGCTTCCCATGTCATATTACCTGTTACACCATTAACAGTAATCTCTGTCATAGCAGCAACGATACGGGAATTGAAATTATCCTGATCTTCAACTGTGATGTTAGCCTTTTCCATAGCAGCCTTTATTGCATAGATAGCATCGTAACCGTCAGCAGCAAACTGATCGGGGATAGCGTCATTATGAGCATTCTTATAAGCTGTTACAAACTTCTGAACGTTTTCAGCCTCTGCATCAGCTGCAAAAGGTGTAAGAAGAAGAACGTTTTCGCAGTCAGCAGTATCAGCAACCTTGCCTATAATTCCGTCAAGACCGTCGCAACCGAAGAAGAGCATATCCTCAGCGAACTTGCCGTTAGCCTGAGAGAGGAATGTAGAAGCCTCGTCAGCATAGATGGGCATAAAGATCATCTCAGCACCGGAATTCTGGATAGCGGTGATCTGAGTTGTGAAGTCTGTGTCAGTGTCGGAAGTGAAGGACTCAACAACAACGATCTCGATACCGTTAGCGTCAGCAGTGTCTTCAAAAGCCTTGTAAAGACCTGAGCTATAGTCTATATCGTTCTGATAGAAAACAGCAACCTTCTTGGGAAGGTTATTTGCACCTATATAGTTTGCAGCAGAAACACCCTGTGATGAGTCAGAGAAGCAAACACGGAAAGCCGCGTCGTTGCCCTTAAGAGCATCGTCAGCAGAAGCAGAAGGAGTAAGGATAAGAATTCCGTCATCCTTTGCAGCAGCAACGATAGAAGCAGTCTCGCCTGAAAGAACACCGCCGAGAGAAACCATCATATCGTCGTCCATAAGCTTACCGTAAGCCGCAACTGCGGAATCGGGAACACCTGCAGAATCCTGGAAATCAAGTCTGATAGTGAATCCATTGATACCGCCTGCTGCATTGATCTCTGCAACAGCGATCTCTGCACCGTTTTTAACAGAGTTACCATAGTTTGCGTAATCACCTGTAAGAGGACCTACGCCGCCGATAACAAGAACGTCATCAGCTTTCTTTTCATTGCCGCAGGATGAAAGCACAACACAAGATGCGATCATAAGAACTGCAAGCAAAAGGGTTGAAATTTTTTTGAAGTTTTTCATAATGACTCCTTTGAAAATTTTATCTGATATATAAAATATAAAGATCAGCTTTCGCCGAACTTCAATCAGATTTCAAATGAAATTAAGATGTCTTCGGTAAAATCCTCACCGTATTCATTTATCTGTATAAAAATACATCAAAAATTCAAGATATTGCTATTATATCACACTAAAGTGAAAAAGTCAAACATTTTCTTGAATTATTTATCTTTTTTTGCCAAAAAATTTTTTCAAGATTGCGGCACACTCGTCCCCAAGGACTCCTGCCGTACATTCCGGCTTATGATTTAACGGATACGAACGCAGGTCAATGAGCGAACCCAAAGCCCCCGCCCTTGCGTCTTTCGTCCCGTAAACCACACGTCCTATTCTTGAATTTATAATGGCTCCCGCGCACATCGGGCAAGGCTCAAGCGTTACGTAAAGAGTACAGTCCGAGAGTCTCCAACCGCCTTTTTTTATACACGCTTCATCTATTGCAAGCACTTCTGCATGAGCAATAGCGCGTCCGTCCCGCTCTCTGCGGTTTGCCGCTCTTGCGATTATCTCACCATGTGACACGATAACAGCCCCGACAGGTATCTCCCCCGCCTCTGCCGCTTTCTCCGCCTCGCATATAGCTGCCCTCATAAATTTTATATCATCATTTTTGTCAAGAAAAGTAAACATAAACTATTTCATTCAGCACGACGTAACAAATAAAAACAATCATAGCCAAGCTGAAAAAACCTTTCATATATTCTGTTAAGGTAAAGCGGGTGCAATCCTGAGGGTATTCATTCTTCGGTTCTCTTTTTCTCATAAACAATAGATAAACTATCGAGATAACGCCGAAAAGAAGAACCGAAAACTCAATAAGTATACATATCTTTATAGCCAAGTCCTCTGACAAATTACCAAGCAAAACAGTTTCTATAGTAGCGATCAAATTATTGAATATATGAACAATAACTCCGCAATATAAAGACTCTGTTTCACAATAAAGCCACCCCAAAATCAAGCCCGAAAGTGTAGCGAACAATATCTGGTCATGATTTCCGTGTACAAGTCCGAAGATCGCGCTGCTCGCAATGATAGCAAAGCCTTTTCCATGAGGCAAAAGATTCGTTAAAATCAAGCCTCTGAAAAAAAGTTCCTCACAAAAAGCAGGAATAAGGACCGACGTAAACACGAGCAAAACTATGTCATAATCCTGATATTTCTGAAAAGAAACTTCGCTTCCACCAAAATTGAAAATCCCCACAAAATTGGATATAGCCAAAAGCATACCGAGTGCCGCAAAAACAGACGCTATCGGGTGAGATCCTACACAAAATCTAAGCTTCATAGGTTGAAAAAACCTCTTAAAAGCCGCTTTATAAAACAAAATTGCAAAAATATAGCCTATCAAATATGAAAAGCCATCGAAAATTTTCCTTGCGATCTCAAGCTCGACCGTTTTTTCGTGAGGGATTATTCTCACAACAGAAAAAAGCAAAAGCGAGACGACCTGAAGAGCACTTACTATCCCAATAAACACAAATATACTCAAGCAAATTCGATTTATATTCTTTTTAATCTCTTTATATCTCATAGCCGTCTCCTTTCTGTAATAATAAATATTCTTAACACTAATTATACCACACAAAGATAAAAAAGACAATGTTTTTGCAAAACAAAAAGCTCTGCCAAAGCAGAGCTTTTTATAATCTTCACCAAAAAATAATAAGTATAGTTGCTACGATTAAAAGAGCAATTCCAACTGTAAATTCTATCAGTCCTAACCGTTTAGCATAATTTTCGTCTTTTTGTCCGGCTTTGAATGCCGCATCAAAACCGTTAATAAGAGAATATTTTTTTCTAAAGAATATAAAATATCCAAATAAGGTAAATGCCAAACCTAAAAGGGCGAAAACGATTTTCAACGCTAACATAATATTCTCCGCAAAATTTCCGCTTATTTATTCAGTATCTTCCTCGGAAAACAGTTCCTGCGTCAACTCTGACGCTTTTTCAAAATATTCGGTTGGTACGTAGATTTTCAAGCATTCCTGTATTCCTGTTCTGATAACAAAACCTGCTCCGTACACCGCTTTTGTTGCAAACGGGATATTATTATCTTCGAGCACTTCCATAAGCATTCGTGCCCATATTTCTTCTTTCTCAACAAGAAATTCATATTCGTTATTCATAATACTATATCATAATTTTACAAGACCGATGATAAGAAGCACAATTCCGAGAATCAGCAAAGGAAATTGAATTTTATCAGGTAGCTTATAGATGAAACGATTGACCACAATTAACACACAGTTAAGTAAAATTCCTATAATTAAACACCAATTCATTTAATATACACCTCCATCAAATTAGGGTTTGTCGATTAGAAACCTCACTAATGTAATTATACCATAAAATCCGCAAAAGTCAAATAGAACTTCTCAATTTTCGCGATTCGCCCCCATAAAAACACAAAAAGCTCTGCCGAAGCAGAGCTTTTGTATATAAGATAAAGTAATTATCTCTTTGAGTTTTAGCAATACTGTTTGATATCGTGAATATCGTGAGTATCGCCCTATAAAGTGTTGCACCAAATTTGCACCAAAATCACACCACATTAAACGCCCATTCATCTCGATAAATTGGAATTTGACACTCTCACAATTTGAAAATTATTTGTTTATTACTTTCTTGCACCAAGTGCGTTTGTTGCATTTAGGACACTTTAAGTGACGAGTTGTTCCTCTGTGCATTGCTGTCATCGCTTCTTTATAGGTAGGTACAATTTCGTAACCGCAATTTTGACATTTATAAGCACCAACGCTTACTTCAAGCTTTACCGCATAGAAGCACGGTATCAAAAACACAACACAAACGCAGAGAATGGTGACAAGTTGCCACACTCCTTCGGGTATCAAAAATGCGGCAATAAAGATACCTGCCAGCAGTGCGGTCATACTGAAACCCATAATTACCCACATAGAAGTCCAGATGGTTTTATTTTTCTGCTCTACTTCTTTTGCCAGATTCAGCAAAAGTTTTTCATTTTTCTGCTCACTGTTTTCCATACTGATTTTCTCC
>JAFYLR010000020.1 GCA_017550115.1 Clostridia bacterium
ACGGTAATGATAACGCCACCGAGGAGGATATAAAGAGGGCGACCAAGACCTCTAATGCGGATAGGTTTATCAACAGGCTGCCCGATGGCTATGAAACCGAGCTTACGGAAGCGGGATCTAATCTTTCTCAGGGACAGAGACAGCTTCTTGCTATTTCGAGAGCTGTGCTTGCAGACCCCAAGATACTAATTCTTGATGAGGCAACTTCTTCTGTGGATACCAGAACAGAAATGCACATTCAGCAGGCAATGGTAAATCTTATGAAGAACAGGACTTCGCTTATAATAGCTCACAGACTTTCGACCATCAGAGATGCTGATGTTATTGTGGTGCTTTCGGGCGGTGTTATTGTGGAAAGCGGTAACCACGAGGAGCTTTTGGCTCTTGGCGGTGAATATTCAAAGCTTTACAGCAATCAGTTTGCGGGTATTGCAACATGACGGAATTGGATAAGCTGCGCTTTGAACTTTGCATAAGAGAAAACCTTCTTTCCGATAAGAAAGACGGTGTAAATATCGGCACGTATAAAGAAAAAAGGCTTCATCAGATCCTCAAAAGATTCATTGAGGATGATGAAGCCTGCCACGAAATTCAGATAGGTGCATATGTTGCAGATGTTTTGAGAGGGAACGAGATTTTCGAGGTGCAAACGGGTAGCTTTTACCCAATGAAGGAAAAGCTACGGTATTATCTTGAACAAACAGAATATTTTGTAAATATAGTCAGACCGTTGCCCTACATAAAGTGGTGTGTGTGGATAGATCCCGAAAGCGGAGAGATAAGATCAAGAAAAAAGTCACCCAAAAAGACCTTGCCAAAGGATATTATGCGTGACATGCTTTATATTTGCGATTTTCTCGGAAATGAACGGTTAAAGATAACGTTTTTGCTTCTCGAAGAGGAGGAATACAGATTCCTTTGCGGCTGGAGCTCGGATAAAAAACGAGGCTCAAAGCGTTATCAGAGAATGCCCATCGGACTTATAGATGAAAGAGTATATGGGAATGCCCATGATTATCTCGAATTTCTTCCCGATACACTGGGAGAAGCTTTTACTGCAGGTGAATTTATGAAGGCGTCGGGAATTCGCTCGTATGGAGGATATGCGGCTCTCAAGATACTTTGTCGTCTCGGATTTATCGAGAAAAGCGAAGAAAAGCGAGGAAGAAGCTTTTTGTATAAGAGAAAATAAAAAGGACGGTTTACCAAGAGTAAACCGTCCGCATTTTTTTACTGATTATCTTCGATAAACTTAACAATATCTCCGACAGTTGTGAACTTGTGAATATCATCATCGGGGAACTGAACGTCAAATTCGTCCTCGCAACGCATTGCAAGATCCATAAGCTCAACAGAGTTGATGCCAAGATCCTGTGAAAGGTCGCTGTCCATTGAAATGTCGGATTCCTTGATGTCGAATTCATCGACGAGCATTGCTTTGATCTTATCGTACATAGTAAAACCTCCGTAGCCGTATGGCTAAATTTATTTGATTTTAAAGCGCTGGATCTTTTTCGAGGTCGTTCTCTCAAAGGGTTCCTTGCGCAATTCAACTTTTCTGATCTGCTTATAAGAGGGAAGAGAAAGATTGACATTGCCTATCTCATTCTTCATCATCTCAAAAATCTCATCATCGGTTTTGTCGCCGAGAAGTTCCATATTAGGAACGCAAATTGCTGTTATTGTAGGTTCTCCGGATTCGTTATCTCTTGCCATAACGACCGATTCGAGAATGATGTCGATAGGAGCGATGTATTCCTCGATTTCCTCGGGGAAAATATTCTTACCGTTTGAAAGAATAATAACGTTTTTCTTTCTTCCGGTGATATAAATATATCCGTCCTTATCCATTCTTCCGATATCGCCTGTCTTGAACCAGCCGTCTTCGGTGAAGACCTCTGCTGTAGCTTCTGGGTTCTTATAATAACCCATCATAACATTGTCGCCCTTAACAAGGATCTCGCCTGTGTCTTCTCCCGGAGTCATATCTATCTTTACCGTACAGCCCTGAACGGGAGTACCCACGCTCTTAAGTCTGACCTTGCCTGCTCTGTTGACTGCAACCAGAGGAGCACATTCGGTAATTCCGTAACCTTCAAGAATAGTGATACCAAAGGAATAAAAGTCCTTTATAAGCTCGGGATTGAGCGGTGCTCCGCCACAGATGATGCTCTTAAGATTTCCGCCAAATGAATCAATGATTTCTTTAAAGAGCTTGCGGCGAACGTCGATTCCGCATCCGAGAAGCACATTGTCAAATCCCATTGCGAACTTGAGCTTGCCTTCGATTCCTTTTTTCTTTACCTCTGCCCAGATCTTTTTGTGCATTGTTTCCGCGAAAAGAGGGACGAGCATAAGAGCATTTGGCTTGAAGCTTTTGAAATTCTTCATAACGTGCTTAAGTGAATCGTTTATGAGCACCTCGGCACCGATATTCATAAGAGCAAGGTGTCCGCAAGTCATCTCATATGTGTGATGAGGAGGAAGCACGGAAACGAAAGTATTTCTTTCGTCATAAGGCGTTGACTGGCAAGAAGCGTTGATAGCCGCAGTAAGATTTGCTGTTGAAAGCATAACGCCCTTTGATGTTCCGGTGGAGCCGGAAGTAAAAATGACAGCAGCCATTTTTTCGGGAACGATTTCATAAGAGGTATAGGTCATATCGCCGTTTTTCAGCGCGTTTTTACCCAATTCTATGAAGCCGTATATAGAAATATTCTTTTCGTCCTCAGCAAAATCTTCTTTTGGATTTATGGCAACAAAAAGCTTAACATTGGGAAGAAGGGGCTTGATAGCTTCGATCTTATCAGCAAGCTTTTCTGTATAGAAAACAG
Organism: Clostridia bacterium; assembly: GCA_017550115.1. GTDB lineage: Bacteria > Bacillota > Clostridia > Oscillospirales > CAG-272 > SIG710. Next base: position 2,835 of record JAFYLR010000020.1, read on the forward strand.
CCTCGACCTCAGCAAAATTCATAAAATAAGCGGTCTGCTCGTTTGAAAGATCAGGATCAACGGGAACGATGTGGCCGCCGCCGTTAACCACCGAAATATAAGTTGCAGTATATCTTGGGTGTGTATGACCGATAACGGCAACTCCCTTGCCCATAAGTCCCTTCAGCGCAAGTGCAGTACCGATATGAAGTGTCTCGTGATAAAGACGCTTATAAGAATATTTGAGCTTTTCGCCGTTTTCTATATAATGATAGAGTGGCTTGTGACCAAATGCGTCAGCGCCGCTTTTTACAAGATCACGAAGATCTGTTATTACCTTCGGCTTTTTGGCACCTTTCAGGTTATTTACCATTCTCATTTGCAAAACTCCTATTTTCATAGATAACAAGATGTCATAGTATTTTAAGTGTCGGTTTAAAAATCAATAAATCAAAAAGTCCGAGCTCAATATATTGTATCATAAAGCGGTCATTCTGTCAAGTAAAATCGAAAAAATGTCTTTTTTGGCGATGTGGTATTGACGGTTAATGTCAAAAAGAGTATAATATCTGCATAAAGTGTAAGGATGGGACGAATATGGGTCTTTTTTATAGAAAACCGTTTTTTCTGTGTTGTTTTTTCGTGCTTTTAGGTGCTTTTTTCGGCACTTTTTCAACATTTCCCATCATAAATGCTTTTTTGATTGTGTCGCTTGTCCTTGTTGCTTTGTTGCTTATTGTGCTTTTTATGAGGAAAAACAAAGCGATGTTCTTTTCTTTGATTTTGCCGCTCCTTTGTGCGGCTCTTTCCTCGCTGTATTTTTTCACGTATTCACAAAAAATAACCGAAACGGTGAAAAAATATGTGGATGACTCTCCTCATGAAATTGAAGTCGTGGTTAAAAAACGCTCTTTTATCAGTAATTACAGCAGCGTTTACGATGCGGATTGCATAGAGATAGACGGATGTGAGGTGAAGACCAAAATACAAATCGAAGCACCGTTTTATCTTGAGCTTGTGGCGGGAGATGTCATACGGACGAGCGTTATCTTTTCAGAACCGGAAGAAAAACAGTATTACAATTCAAAAGGGATAAATATTTGTGCGGATGTGATGTCT
>JAFYLR010000021.1 GCA_017550115.1 Clostridia bacterium
ATAAACACATATTTGTCCGTAATCGACAGGAGCGACGATGCTTTAAAAATGCTGATTTCCTATTTCGAATCCGTGGAAGAGGACACCATAATACTTATTTACGGTGACCATCAGCCGATGGTCGATAAATCTTTTTACGAGAACATCTACAACAAGCCTTATTCAGAGTTTACTCTGGAAGAATTAAAAGAAGTTTATGCGCTCCCATATCTCATTTGGGCAAACTACGACCTCAACGAAGATGCAGCTCCTGCAGAAACGTCAAATTGTTATTTGTCCACCATTCTTTTCGAGGTAGGAAACATTCCAAAGAGCACATGGCTTAATATGGTTGAAGAATACAGAAAAGAGTATCCGATTGTTTCAACAGTATTTGTAAAAGAAGCTGACGGCGACCTGAAGACAAAGGATTCGATACTAAAGGACGTTACGTTAAAAAACAACTTGCTTAAAGAGTATCAGAACTATTCTTACGGCATTCTCTATGGTCTCAAGGAGTAGCTAAAGTATGCAAAAAGCATTATTTATATACAATCCTGTGGCAGGGCGTAAAAAATTACGCCCTGAGCTCTGGGAGGTAATAAGAGTCTTAAGTAAAAAATATTTTCTCACTGTAATGGAAACGCAAAGAGCAGGGGACGGTCAACGCTTTATAGCTCACGCAAGAAACACCGATTTTGATGCGGTAATCTGTTGTGGTGGAGACGGTACCCTTAACGAGGTTATAAACGGTATGCTTGAAAACGACGTTTCGGTGCCTATTGGATATATACCTTGCGGCAGCACCAACGACTTTGCAAAAAGCCTTCAGATCCCAACAGATACTCGTACAGCAGCGCGAAATATTATGCTCGGGCGCACGAAATCCATAGATATAGGTCTTTGCAACGACTTGCGATATTTTTCCTATATAGCGTCTTTCGGGGCGTTTACAGAAGCATCTTATAACACCCCTCAGAACGCAAAAAACTTACTTGGGCATACAGCATATATATTCCGAGGAGTAAAGGATTTTCTCGAACTCAAAAAGAGCCCTGTCTACAGAGCTGAAATTTCAACTTTTGAGGGCGATTCTATACAGGGAGAGTATTTCTTCGGCGCTATATGTAATTCGACGTCTATAGGCGGAACAATTCGCCTCCCCGACGCTTCCGTAGACTTCGGAGATGGTTTGTTTGAAGTTGTGTTTGTCAGAAAACCTAAATCAAGAAAAGAATGGTTTTCTTTGCTGGACGACATCGTTCACAAGAGAATAGAAAAGAATCCTCTTGTGGATATGCGAAAGACTTCAGGCGTAAACATAAAAATGGAAGACAGAATAAATTGGACAATAGATGGGGAAAAAATGACGGCGGACACAACGATAAGCGTTGCAAATAAAAAGCAAGCTATAAAGATTTTTATATAAGGAAAATTATAAAGAAACAAGCGAGAAAGCCCATTGCGTAAGCTGTGGGATGAATTGAGAACAAAACAACAAAAATGCTTGTATAAAACAACTTAGTTGTTTTCTAATCTCGCATAATAATAGTATAACAATGCCGACGAAAGGAGCAATAATGAAAAGATCAACAACACCATCGTTTATCATAACACTTCCATTGCTCCTTGAGCCGTGGCAGGAACACAGATTGGATACAGACTTTGCAGTATCATGCAAGATCTATAACTCTCTGCGTTGCGAAGTGATGAATCGATACAATCAGATGGTAAAAACAAAAAGGTATCGATACTGGTTAAAACCCTATCGCAAAGAGAAAAAGGGCTCAGAACTACGCAAGCAGGCTAAAGAACAGTTAGAGTCTATGCGTAAAGAGTTTAGATTGAGTAAATACGACGTTGAAAAGGACATCAAAAAATATCAACACTATTATAGCAAGAATCTTCATTCTGCTGTAGCACAGAAGCTGGTAGAACAACTCTGGAAGTCGTTTGATAAGCTTTTGTTTGGTAACGGTCAGACCGTTCATTTCAAAAGATGTGACGATTTTACCTCGATAGAGGGGAAGAGTAATGAGACCGGTATAGTATATGCCAACGGATACGTAGGATACAACAAGATGCGCCTGAAGGTTTTGGCAAACACAAGAGATCCTTACGTTGAACAAGCGCTTCGATGTCGTGTAAAATTCTGCAGGCTCTGCAGAAGCTTTATTCGAGGTAAATGGAAGTATTCAGTACAGCTGATATTGGAAGGTCAGCCACCTGTTAAAGTAACCGATACAGGCGAAATAAAGCACTCTATCGGTACCGGCAGAGTAGGCCTTGATATCGGACCTCAAACGCTTGCTGTAGCTGCAGCAAACACAGTGAGGCTTGTAGAGCTTGCTGATAAAATTCAGAACATCGAAAATCAGCTGCGAGTTATCAATCGAGCTATGGACAGAAGCAGACGAGCCACAAATCCATCCTTCTTCAACGAAGATGGTACTATCATCAAGCGTAAGCCTAATGAAAAACGCATATGGAATACGTCTACGAGATACAAAAAGCTGGCTGCAGAACGCAAAGATTTGTATCGCAAGCAAGCTGCTATAAGAAAGCAACAGCACTTTGAGCTGGCAAACTACATAGTATCGCTTGGTGACGAGGTGTATATTGAGGATATGAATTTCTCAGCCCTCGCACGAAGGGCTAAGAAAACGACCGTGTCTGAAAAGACAGGTAAATGCCGCTCTAAAAAACGCTTCGGGAAATCTCTTGCAAACAAGGCTCCGGCTATGTTTGTATCTATTCTGGAACAAAAGCTCAATTCTACAGGCGGACATCTCTATAAGGTTAAAACTAAAGAGATGAAAGCATCTCAATACAAACACGATACCCAAACCTATAAAAAATCTAAATTATCGGAACGTACCAAAGAAGTAGCTGGACAAACAGTTCAGAGAGACCTTTACTCAGCGTTCCTTCTGATGAATAGCAACCCAACGCTCGATAAGCCCGATCAGAATCTGTGCGAAAAGAATTTCAGCACGTTTCTCGAGCTCCACACTGCAGAAGTACAGAGATTGAAGACTCTTTCTCATCTTCCGTCCAGTGTAGGCATCAAATCAATAAAAACAGCATAACAAAACAT
>JAFYLR010000022.1 GCA_017550115.1 Clostridia bacterium
CAGTCCTGCGAGATACGCTCTGGTGGAGGTCGAGAATTTGCATGATGATACTCTTGAATTTGAGCCTATATACAGAGTTGTTTTTGGTGCAGATCAGTCGGATATAAAAAAGAGTTTGTATGATTATGCGTCAAAACTTGACGGAACAGAACCCAAACAGATAATGACGATTGTCTCAAGCGGAGAAGATGAGACCTTTGTTTTCGATAAACCCGTTGCACAGTTGACGGTAGGAACTTTGCAGACCTTCCTAGATTCTTACGTTGCAACGCACGAAGGCGTTGAGGTGGACTACATACATGGCGAAGAATCTTTACGTCGTCTTGCATCTCAAAAAGGGAATATCGGCTTCCTGTTTGATGGAATGACAAAGGATCAGCTTTTCAAAACAGTAATTTGCGACGGTGCTCTGCCGAGAAAAACCTTCTCTATGGGACATGCCGATGACAAAAGATTTTACCTTGAATGCAGAAAAGTTAAATAAAAACTTATCGATTCATCAATTAAACAAAAATGCGGTGCAAGACTTAAAAGTCTACACCGTATTTTTTAATATAAAAAAGCACTTGCTTTGAGCAAGTGCTTTTGGTGCGAGAAACGGGACTTGAACCCGTACGGTGTGAACCACACGCCCCTCAAACGTGCGCGTCTGCCAGTTCCGCCACTCTCGCATGTCGTTTGCAACCTGCGTTGCTCACAACATTGTCTATTATACACCTTTTTTTGTAAATGTCAAGTACTTTTTATAAAAAAACTGAAATTTAGCTAAAAAATTTATCATTAAATTCGGAAGAATTCAGATATTGCTGTCATCTTCCTCATCTATTTCTTCAAAATCATCTTTAGATGCTCCGCAGAGAGGGCATACCCAATCTTTTGGTATTTCATCAAATTCGGTTTCGGACTCGATTCCGTTTTCGAGATCGCCGATTCTTTCGTCGTAAACGTACCCACAAAGTTGACAGACAAATTTTTTCATAAATCCTCCGTATTTATTTGGTTTTTCAAAATTGCTTATATATAATAAATCATAGAATAAAAATTGTCAATACCTTTATTCAAAAACATCGAATAGTAGGAAAACAAACAAAACAAATGAGTTGTTTTTGTGCATTTTGTACGTATGATTTTTCTAAAAAATCCTTGACAAAGCAATTTTTATAGAGTACAATATAGGTGTACTAATACAACTAATACAGTTGGGAGGTGTTTTAATGGGCGTTATTATGGTTGATGTCAAGAGCAGAATACCGATTTATGAGCAGATAATTGCCTCGGTAAAGCAGTCTGTGCTTGACGGTATTTTTTCGACAGACGAGTCTTTACCATCGGTTCGTTCTTTGGCACGGGAACTTGCTATCAACCCGAATACGATCCAAAAGGCTTATGCCGAGCTTGAAAGGCAGGGAATAGTATATTCTGTTCCGGGGAGAGGCTGTTTTATTTCTTCGGATACCGAAAAAATAGAAAAACAGCATCGATCGCAGCTTGAGTCCAACCTCAAAGCGCTTATGCGTGAAGCTATAAGGGCTGGGATAGACGTTGAAGAAATTAAAGCTATCGCAATAAAGATAAAGGAGGAAACGTTAAATGATCCAAATTGAAAACATTTCAAAATCTTACGGTGATATAAAGTCACTCTCGGATATAAATTCAAGAATCGAAAACGCGAGTATATACGGACTTATCGGATCAAACGGAAGCGGAAAATCAACCCTTCTCAGAATTATGAGTGGAATTATGCGTCCTGACAGCGGGAAAATATTATATGATAATCAAAACGTATATGAGAACCCGCAAGTCAAGGATACGGTAGTGTATCTTTCGGACGAGCAATTCTTTCTGCCGAATTCAAGTGTTGATGAGATGGCGGGATTATACGCATCGCTTTATAAGAATTTTTCAAAAGAAAGATATTCACAGCTTCTAAATCTTTTTGGACTTGACGGTTCGAGAAAGCTTTCCACGTTTTCAAAAGGTATGAAAAAACAAGCATCTATATTGCTTGGCATTTCCTGTTGTCCTAAATATCTTTTATGTGACGAAACGTTTGACGGACTTGACCCCGTTATGCGCCAATTTGTTAAAAAGATTTTGGCGGAGGAGGTTGTGGAGAGGGGGCTTACTACTGTTATTGCTTCTCACAATTTGAGAGAACTTGAGGACATCTGCGATCACATAGGTCTGCTTCATAAAGGCGGCATTTTGTTTGAGAGCGAAATAGACTCATTAAAACAGGAGATACACGCACTGCACGTAGTTCTTGACGAAGATAAGAGCATACGTGATATATTCACCGGCTACCATATAGTTTCGGAATCTAAACGAGGAAGCCTGACAACCGCGATAATCAGAGGAGACAAAGATTCGATAGAAGAAGTGATGAAGAATAGCTCTCCTAAATTCTACGAAATAATCCCTCTCACCCTTGAGGAAATATTTATAAGTGAAATGGAGGAAAGAGGTTATGACTACTCAAACGTCCTGTTCTAAGAAAAACAACTCGGTAAATATGAGTATGAAATATTTTTTAGGCGAGACTAAGCGTAATTGGCCGAGAATAATACTGTATCTTATTATGTTTGTATTATTTCTAGTTATTCCTTTGCTTATCTCGGGACTTGATACATACAGACCTTTTGATATGTCAGACGAAGAGTACAGATTGAAATTCTCGTCAAATCTTCTCTATTTTCTATGCGAGACGGCACCGCTTTGGACTGTATTCTCTATGATAGCGGCAGTTTTTTCGGGTTGCTACGTAACAAAAATACTAAATAATAAAATAAGTGCGGACTTTTATCATAGCATCCCGATGCGTCGTGAAGGTATATATTTTACTCGTCTTCTCGTTGGAGCATTAACATACCTTGTGACCTTTATTTTTACATCAGCCGTTGTGCTTGTAATATGTCAGACACAAGAACTTGCACCCGGATACAGCTCTCTTATAGCTGAGCAAATATTAGAAAATATCGGCTTTTCATTGCTTGCGTTTTTCATGATATACGCAACAAGCGTTTTTGCCGGAATGCTTTGCGGAACGACTTCCGTGCATTTTGCGATGATTCTGTATATCAATTTTGCTCTGTTTGTCTATATTGCTTCCGTTTTATCGCTTATTGATATTTTTACTGTAAATATCGACACTAACTATTATTTTGATAGTGAGATTGCATTAAAACTTTTGCCTGTTGCACGTTTCCTTTCTATTGACTTTATTGACAAGATAAAAACTATAGACATTATACTGTTTGTTTTGTTCTCGCTTTTGTTCTATTCGTTCTCACTCGTTCTCTACAAAAAGAGAAAAATCGAGAAAGCGGGTACGCCAATTGTATTTGAAGGCTTTGCAAAGGTGTTCAGGTATTTGATAATTGCTCCCGCAACCATTCTCGGAGGACTTTTCTTCAAGGCTCTTGTCGGATCTATGGTTTGGTTTATTATAGGACTTATCCTGGGGGCTGTACTGTCATTTATGTTGATCAACACCATTCTCGAAAAAAATCCTCGAAAAATGTTTAATGGATTAAAGGGGTTTGCTGTTTACGCCATAATTATGGCAGTTGCTCTTTCTTTCGTTGCCTTTGACGTTTTTGGAATTGATTCTTATATACCTAGGGCGAATAGTATTAAATCTGTGCAAATCAGTGCAGCAAATCAAATACATGGCGTTAATTTTAAGGATAAAGACGTAATCGATGCCATGATAAAGCTTGATAAAAAGAATTTGGGGAATGATATTGATTACTCTTTGGGTTATACTTTTGATGTTGAAGTTAAGTATGCAGGTTTTGATAAGATAATAGAAGAGGGAACTTATTATACCGAATCCACAAATAAATATCATTTTGAGGTCGTTTATAAGCTAAAATCAGGTCTTCACATTGCCAGATCCTTTTACGCTTCAAACGGAGAAAGTTTAGATTTGTTTGCAGAAGCGGTAGCTGAATCTGAAGATTATGAAAATCATTTGAAGGCTCTTCTCAATTGCGAATATACAGATTATTATATAAATTCATCTTCAGACTCTATTGCCGGGGACGTTTTCTACAGCGATAAGGTTTTCGATATTTCACCTCTTTTAGATTTGATAAAAAACGAAGCTGAGGGTATTGATTATGACTATTTCCAAAGACAAACGCTTGGACGTATACATTTTTACGGAAATAGTTATACAGGCTATAAGACTTTAGATTTCCCGATATTTATTACGAGTCCTGTCACTTTGAATTATTCCGAGATAAAGGACTTAGATGAGTATTATGATAATATAGCCGAGGATATTGAGCATATATCTATTATAAAAGGAAACGTCTCCGTTTTTGAAGATTCAGACGAAAATGTTTATATAATAGACGATAAAGAACAAATAAAAGAGATTCTCCAAAACGTTACCAATCTCTCAAACTCAAGTAAAAACATCTTTACTCGGAGTGAACCCTTATATAATGTGGGCATCAGCTTAAAAAGAGACGGAGAAGATCACAAAGTGAGGATGAATATTTGCACTCAATTCTTGTATGGTTGTGTGCCGGATTTTGTGGCAGGAGCATTTGTTGAGTAAATCTCTTGACTTTCCGGAAAGACTCATTTATAATGATATAAAAATCACATCGGAGGTCAAAAATGGAGTACAGTATTCAGCTTTACAGCTGTCGTGACGCTATGAAGGAAAATGTAGAAGATACCCTTAGCAAAATAGCGAAGATCGGATATACTTACGTTGAAACCGCGGGTTTTTTCGGATATACAGCTGTTGATTTTAAGGCTTTACTCGATAATTACGGTCTTAAAGTTTCGGGAACTCATACGTCTTTTCAGGCTCTTGACGATGAAAGCTTTGATGCAACGGTTAAGTTTCATAAGACGATAGGAACAAAAAACGTTATTATTCCCGCTTTTAAATATGACGAAAGCAAAGAACAGCTTGATGATTTTATCAGATTTGTAAACAGAGTTCAGCCAAAGCTTGAGGCCGAGGGCATGAAGCTCGCTTACCATAACCATTCCGGTGAATTTTTGCCAACTGCATATGGCTCGCTCGTTCATAAAGAGATCGAAGAGAGAACGAATATTGATTTTGAGATCGATACATATTGGGTATATAATGCAAACGTTGATCCTATTGCGACACTTGACAGACTAAAGGACAGAGTTCATTTTATTCACATAAAAGACGGATTTTTGGGAGGCGAGGGAAAGCCTCTCGGAAAGGGAACTGCACCTGTTGCTGAAGTATATTCAAAAGCCAAGGAGCTTGGAATTCAGATGGTTGTCGAGAGTGAAACTCAGATGCCAGACGGTATAACAGAAGCTCAGATCTGCTTTAACTACCTTAAATCTCTTGAAAAATAAACACAGCCGAGAGCTTTTCGCTCTCGGCTATGTTCTTTATACGGTGATTTGTTTTATTTTATCGGCAAAGCGTCCTATAGATTCGGTAAATATTGAGGGCAAAACGAATTCGTCATTTTCCTCGTTTGCTTTTAGAATCATTTTAACTAACAGTTTGTCAAAACCTTTTTGTTTATCCATTTTCAGCTCTCCGCCGAATGATTCATAAAAACACGCCTTATCAATACTTCCGGCGGGAAAACATTTTTTGAAATATTTTTCGCATTCATCGTTAAAAGCATTGCAGATAAAATAGGCCGTTTTTATTTTTGAAAGAATATCGATGTTCCTTTGAATATATGCATATGTTCTTTTGTCGAGCTTACCAATTCTTATACTTCCGCCGATTATGCAAATGTCAAAATCTTCGGGGGACGGATCTTCGCAGGAAAGGTCGGCTGTAATAACCTCATATCTTGGAAATTCTTTTGAGAGCAGGGAAGCACAGGTTTTCGTCGTGCCAGTCTTGCTTGAATATGCTATCAATATTTTCATCAAAATCACCTCTTAATCCATAAGTATAACAGAAAAAAACTAAAAAAACAATGAACTTTTCCTTTTTGAATCGAAAATTATGCTATTTTCGGGATTTTCCTTGACTTAAGAGGGCTTTTTATATATAATGTATTATTATACAGTAATATTGTAATTGAAAGGTCGTGAAACGATGAGGATCGTACTTAAAGTTGGAACTTCAACCCTTGCTCATTCAACGGGTATGCTTAATATACGCAGAGTAGAGGAGCTTTGCCGAATTTTAAGTGATCTAAAAAATAGCGGACACGAAATAATACTTGTTTCCTCTGGTGCTATAGGCATGGGAGTTGGAAAACTATCGCTCAAAGAACGTCCTTCGGATATTCCAACAAAGCAGGCGGCGGCAGCAGTTGGACAATGCGAGCTTATGTACACATATGATAAGCTTTTTGAAGAATATCATCATACAGTAGCTCAGCTTTTACTTACAGGATCGGATTTCCGTAATGACGACCGTTATCATAATTTTCAAAATACTATGACACGTCTTCTTGAACTCGGTGTGCTCCCGATAATAAATGAAAATGATACGATAGCAACAGAAGAAATTAAAGTTGGAGATAATGACACTTTATCGGCAATGGTAGCTGTTAGCATCAAAGCGGATATCCTTGTACTTCTTTCAGACATTGACGGTCTTTATACGGCCGATCCGCATAAAGATCCCGATGCTCAGCTTATAAAAGAAGTCAGAGAAATAACCCCTGAGATTCTCGGCCTTGCGGGCGGGGAAGGCTCAACACTTGGTACGGGCGGAATGAAAACAAAATTGAATGCGGCGTCACTTTGTATGGAGTCGGGCTGTGAAATGGTCATAATCAACGGAGAAAATCCAAAACTGCTTTACGACTTGTTTGAAGGAAAGCCGGTTGGTACAAGATTTTTTGCGAAAGGATAATTTTTATGAATACCCTCGAAATATTAAAAATTGCAAAGGCTACAGCACCCGCACTTGCTCTTATGAATGAAGAAACAAAAAATCGTGCGTTACTTGCTATGGCCGACGCTATTGAAAACGATGCCGACGGTATTCTTGAGGCTAACGCGGTTGATATAGAAAATGCAAAGGGAAGCATAAGCGACGTAATGATAGACCGCTTACGCTTGACACGAGAACGCATAAGCGGAATGGCGCAGGGAATTCGTGAGGTTACTAATCTTCCGGACCCCGTAGGTTCTGTGATAAATTCGTTCACTCGCCCTAACGGACTTGAGATCAAAAAAGTACGTGTTCCTATGGGAGTGGTTGCTATAATCTACGAAAGCCGTCCGAACGTAACTTCCGATGCGGCGGCACTTGCACTAAAGAGCGGAAACGTATGCGTACTAAGAGGAGGAAAAGAAGCCTTTAGATCATCTACCGCTATCGTGGCAGCAATGCGTAAAGGACTTGCAAAAGAAGGTCTTCCCGAAACGCTTGTTAATATACTTGAAGACGTAACACGAGCAGGTGCGAATGAGCTGATGACGGCAGTCGATTATGTTGATTTGCTTATTCCGAGAGGAGGGGCGGGACTTATTCGAGCTTGCGTTGAAAACGCAAAAGTACCTTGCATACAAACCGGAACGGGAATTTGTCATATTTACGTTGACGAGAGTGCAGATATTGATATGGCTCTTGACATTATTGAGAATGCGAAAACAAGCAGACCTTCTGTCTGCAATGCAGAGGAAGTTTGTCTTGTTAACCGCTCGATAGCTGCATACTTTCTGCCCAAATTGAAAGAAAGACTTACAGAAAACAGAGAAAAGTGTGTTGAACTTCGCCTTGACCGAGAAGCCGCAAAGATCATTGACGGTACACCTGCAGGGGAAAACGATTTTGATACAGAATTTCTTGATTATATTCTTGCGGTTGCAGTGGTTGAAAATGTACAGGAAGCAGTTTCTCACATCGCAAAGCATTCAACACACCATAGTGAAGCGATAATCACTCAGAATAAAGAAAATGCCGATTATTTTACGGCGGCGGTTGATAGCTCAGCTGTCTATGTTAACGCTTCAACACGCTTTACAGACGGCGGAGAGTTCGGTCTTGGCTGCGAGATCGGTATATCAACACAAAAGCTTCACGCAAGAGGCCCTATGGGACTTGAAGAGCTTACAACTTATAAATATATAATTTCCGGGAATGGTCAAATTCGCTGAATAAAAAAGGACGGACAGATAAAAATGAAAGAAACTTTTGGTTTTATAGGTTGCGGAAATATGGGCGGTGCTTTGGCAAGTGCTGTCGCAAAAACAGTGCCGAGCGCTCAAATTACGCTCTGTGATGCGTTGGCCGAAAAGGCGGAGACTCTCGCTGACACTCTTTCCGCAAACGTTTCTGATGCGAAAATAATAGCCCAGGAATGTGATTTTATATTTCTTGGAGTAAAACCGCAGGGATTTGAGGCTTTGTTTGAAGAGATAAGACCTGTATTGAGATCGAGAGAGGACGATTTCGTGCTTGTTTCGATGGCGGCGGGAGTAAGCATTTCAACTGTTGAAAAATTAGCGGGTATTGAATGTCCCGTAATCAGAATTATGCCGAACACGCCTGTTTCCGTTGAAGAAGGAATGATATTATATACAACGAACGATAAGGTATCTGACGAGCAGTTAAAGGCTTTCAAGAGCTCACTTTTATGTGCAGGTGTTATCGACGCTATTTCCGAGGATAAGATAGACGCCGCAAGTGCACTCTCGGGTTGCGGCCCTGCTTTTGTATATATGTTTGCCGAAGCTTTGGCAGACGGGGCTGTTGAATGCGGTCTTATGCGCGACAAAGCGAATCTTTATGCGGCACAAACGCTTATAGGTGCGGCGAAGCTGCTCATTGAATCGGATAAGCACCCGGGGCAGCTTAAAGACGAGGTATGCAGTCCGGGCGGTACTACTATCGCAGGTGTTCACGCACTTGAAGACGGTGGATTCAGAGCTTCTGTTCTAAATGCAGTTACTGCTTCGTACCAAAAAACTTTGAAATTGAAAAAATAATATAAAAAAGCTGAATGAGTAATTTCATTCAGCTTTTTTATATACACATTTTATTTGCAAATTATTTCAGGATCAGACTTTCCTTTGATGCAATCCTCGGTTATTATAACCTTTTTAACATCATTCTTTGACGGAATCTCATACATAAGCTTTTGCATAGTTTCTTCCATTATAGAACGAAGACCTCTTGCTCCTGTATTTCTTTCAAGTGCTTTTTTAGCCACTTCTTCAAGAGCTTTTTCTTCAAATTCCAAAATAACTCCGTCCATATCAAAAAGCTTGATATATTGCTTAACAAGCGAGTTCTTAGGTTCACTTATTATTCTTACGAGAGCATCTTTGTCAAGATCGGAAAGCGGAACTATAACGGGAATTCTGCCCACAAGCTCGGGAATAAGACCGAATTTAACGATATCGTGAGGATTCACATCCTTATAGATACCAACCTTTTTCTTTTCATTTTTCTTTTTTATCTCGCTTGAGAAACCGATAGATTGGTGGCCTTTTCGTTTCTCGATAATTTCCTCAAGACCATCAAAGGCACCGCCGCATATGAAAAGGATATTTTCGGTATTAATTTGGATGAAATCTTGATTCGGATGCTTTCTTCCACCTTGAGGCGGCACGTTTGCGACCGTACCTTCAAGAATTTTAAGCAATGCTTGCTGAACGCCTTCACCCGAAACATCTCTCGTTATTGAACGATTTTCACTTTTGCGGGAGATCTTATCAAGCTCGTCAATGTAAATAATACCTCTTTCGGCAAGTTCGATATCAAAGTCTGCGGCTTGAATAAGTCTGAGCAGGATATTTTCAACGTCCTCGCCGACATAACCCGCTTCAGTAAGTGTTGTTGCGTCTGCAATAGCGAAGGGAACCTTCAAGGTTTTTGCAAGTGTTTGAGCCAAGTAGGTTTTACCGACACCGGTTGGACCTATCAAGAGAACGTTACTTTTTTGAAGCTCTATCAATTCTTCATCTTTCGACTTTTTGGAGTTTTCTTCACGGTTCAGTATCCGTTTATAATGGTTGTAAACCGCAACAGAGAGAGCAATCTTCGCCTCGTCCTGACCTATAACGTAGCGGTCAAGAGCTTCTTTTATTTGCTTAGGGCGGGGAAGTGTTTCAAGTGAAAGTGCGTCAAAATCAATAGCAGATCTTGTGTTTTCCTCAATCAGCTCTTTACAAGCATCAACGCAATAATCACAGATATAAATTCCTTGAGGAGAGGGGATTAGAAAATTGGCTTGATTTTCACCTCGTCCGCAAAAGGAGCAATATCTGTTTGGTGTTGTTTTATTTGTTGACATTAAAGTTAAACCCTTTCGAAGATGTTAGGCGCGTTTTGTGAACACTTTGTCAATAAGACCGTATTCCATAGCCTGTTCTGCTGTCATAAAGTTGTCTCTTTCCGTGTCACGTTCGATAATATCAAGTGCTTTTCCCGTATTCTCTGAAAGAATCTTATTTAAGCGCTCGCGAGTACGCAAAATATGATCAGCGTGTATCTTAATATCGGTTGCCTGACCTCTTGTTCCTCCAAGAGGTTGGTGGATCATAATTTCGCTGTTCGGCAAAGCTATTCTTTTGCCTTTAGCACCGGAGGAAAGCAGAAATGCTCCCATACTTGCCGCCATACCGATACAAATAGTAGAAACGTCACACTTGATAAAGTTCATAGTGTCATAAATAGCCATTCCGGCAGAAACAGATCCTCCAGGGCTGTTTATATAAAGGGAAATATCCTTGTCAGGATCCTGTGCTTCAAGGAAGAGAAGCTGCGCAACCACGAGTGAAGCGGTTGTGTCATTTACTTCATCGGCAAGAAATACAATTCTGTCGTTGAGAAGTCTAGAATAGATATCATAGGCTCTCTCACCACGATTTGTTTGTTCAATTACTGTTGGTACGAGTGGCATATTATTTCCTCCTGTAAATAAAATTTATCAAGTTATTAAGATGAAAATGCCGCACACGTGCGGCAATTTTCATTGAATATAATTATTCCTCAGTCTTTTCTTCAGCCTTCGGAGCGGTTTTTCTTGTTCTCTTGGGCTTTTCGGCTGTCTGGGCAGGTGCTTCCTCAGAAGCTTCTTTTGCTGCTGTTGCTTTCTTTGTTGTTGTCTTCTTTGCAGCCGGCTTCTTTGCCACCTTTTCAGTTATAACAGCCTTTTCTTTAAGAAGATCAACAGCCTTTTTAACCTTCATATCAGCGGCGATCATATCAGCAGGAACGCTTTCCTTTGCTTGTTCTACAGTCACGTTATAAGCCTTTGCGATATTTTCAAATTCTTCTGCGATATCTTCGTCAGTTGCAACGATGCCCTCAAGTTCAGCAATCTTTTCAAGAGCAAGACGCATCTTAACCTGTTTTTCAGCCTGCGGACGAAGCTGTTCACGAATTGAATCAAGAGTCATGCCGGTATATTTGAGATATGTGCCAAGATCAAGGCCCTGCATTCTCAGTCGGGAATCGTAGTCACGAACGAAATTCTCGGTTTCTGTAACGAACATACATTCGGGAATATCAGCTTCAAGCTTGTCGATAATAGCTGCGATGAGAGACTCTTCAAGTTCAGCATCAGCATTTCTGTTGTGTCTTTCTTCGATTTTAGCCTTAATATCTGCTTTATATTCAGCAAACGTATCAAATTCGGAAACATCCTTTGCAAACTCATCGTCAAGTGCGGGAAGTTCCTCTTTTTCGAGCTTATGAAGAACGCACTTAAAGACAGCGTCTTTATCAGCAAGGTCCTTTGCATGATAATCAGCAGGGAACTTAACATTTACATCAAATGCCTCGCCAACTTTTTTGCCAACTATCTGATCTTCGAATCCGGGAATGAACTGACCCGAACCGAGCTTAAGTCTGTGTCCTTCAGCCTTTCCGCCGTCGAACTGCTTATCATCAACGTAACCGTCAAAATCAATAACCGCAATATCGTCCATCTCAGCTGCACGATCTGTTATCTCGATTTCTCTTGCGTTTCTTTCCTGAACAGTCTTGATCTCGCGATCAACCTCTTCATCAGTAACGGGTGTAACAGTCTTTGAGAGCTCAATTCCGAAATAGTCCTTTATCTGAACATCGGGCTTAACATAAACTACAGCCTTCATTACAACGCCGTTATCGTCGATAGAAACTATATCAAACTCCGGATTGCCTACGATGTCAAGCTCCGATTCCTTCGCTACCTCTTCATATGCAGCGGGAAGAAGATCGTTTATTGCATCCTCATAGAAAACACCTGTGCCATACATCTTTTCGATTATGGATTTAGGAGCTTTGCCTTTGCGGAATCCAGGAACGTTAATATTTTTTACGCTCTTGCGATAAACCTTCATAACTGCATCGTCGAAGGTTGCTTTGTCGATCGAGAACTCTATTTCATACTTGTTCTTCTCGATCATTTCCTTTTTTGTTAAACTCATTTTGTCCTCCAAATGATAAAAATGATAATTTTACATACCTATATATTCTAAATCTTTTACTCCAAAAAGTCAAGAGATTTTACTCAATTTTCTACAATATTTTTAATAATCATCGGGGAAAATAGGCATAGGTGCGAATTTAAGATAGTCGGCCGCCGTTAAAGTCATGGAAATTCCTTCAAATTCTGTTGTTCTGTCAACGAAATATGTGCCGTGGATATGTCCGAAATAACATTTTTTAATATCGTATTTATGGAGCATATCAACGATAGGACGGCACACAAGAGAATTCCAAACGGGAGGGAAGTGCAAAAAAACCAAAATCGGAATTTTTGTATCATTTCCTCTCAATTCTGTTGCGCTCTTTAGACTTAGCTCCAATCTTGCGGCTTCTCTTGAGACTATTTTATCAAAATCGGTTTCATTGATGACGTTTTGTTGTTTCTCATCATAAAACCAACCTCGCGTTCCACAAATGATACAATCATCGAGCTTGTATGCATTGTTATGAAGTATTTTTATTGTTTTGATATCTTTTTCCGCAAAAAAAGATTCGATTTTGCTGACTGTTGACCACCAAAAATCATGGTTACCTTTGCCTATTATTTTGGTTCCGGGAAGTTCATCTATAAACTTTAAGTCGTCATATGCTTCATCAAGTCTCATTGCCCAGGAAATATCTCCCGGCACAACAACAGTATCTTCTTCGCAGACAACTGCTTTCCAATATTTTTTTATTCTTTCAGCATGATTTGCCCAAGACTGTCCGAAAACCTCCATCGGTTTATTGGTTTTTTCGGAAAGCGACAAATGCAGGTCAGAAATTACATATAGTGACAAAGTGTTCTTGACCTTCTTTCGTATAATTTCCCGAACATCGGGCAAAATATAATCAGCTCAACAGAGCAATAAGCATACCGCCACAGCGGTGGAACGGAGAATACAATGGAAGAGAATAAAACTTGTCATAATGGCGATTGCAAACACATCAAGGGCATAAGCTGTGATGTTTGCAACTGCTATTATAATGCTGATGGCTGCTATTGTACAGCAGATAAGATCGCAGTAGGCCCTTCTTACGCTACCTCATCTACTGACACAGCATGTGCAACCTTCAAAAAGAAGGACTAATCTATCTTTTTGGGAGCAGGACGATTTTTCGTCCTGCTTTTTTACTTAGCAAAATTCAAAACTTCTCCGGGCATTTCGTCAGCTTCTATGATCTTGTCAAAGCGAACCTTACGGGAGGCGAGATTTTTCAAAGGATATGCGATTTCTGTTCCACTGTACTTGCTGAGCTCCTCCAGTGCATCCAAAGGATCAGCGGGTGCTGTTTTTCCAAGTGCTGTGTAAACATCTGCTGCAAACTTATAAGGACTTGCGGTAGAGTCAACTACAGTAATGGTAGAATCTGTCGCTTCTGAGCAATATTTTTCAGCCGCAGAAACACCGACAGCCGTATGAGTATCGCAAAGATAACCATACTTATCAAAAGTTTCTTTAATGATTCTCGCAGTTTCTTTTTCATCGGCACAATAACCTTTGAACAGTTCGTCTATCTTAGCTTTTACGTCTGATGAAACAGTGTATTTGCCAGTCTCTGAAAGACTCTTCATATATTCAGAGGTTTCGTTTGCACCTGCACAGAAATAAAGAAGTCTTTCGAGATTGCTAGATATAAGAATATCCATAGAAGGTGACATTGTAAGGTGGAAGGTACGGTTTCTGTCATACGTGCCGGTTTCAAGGAAGTCTGTCAGAACATTGTTCATATTTGAAGCACAGATCAAACGAGCGATCGGAAGTCCCATAAGCTTCGCAAGGTAAGCGGCAAAAATGTTTCCAAAGTTTCCTGTGGGAACACAGAAATTTATCTTATCTCCGATTTTTATTCTGCCCTCGTTTACGAGGTCGCAATAAGCGGAAATATAGTAAACGATCTGCGGAACAAGTCTGCCCCAGTTTATTGAATTTGCACTTGAGAAGAAGTAACCCTTTTCGTCAAGAGCACGAGCCATATCAGCGTCTGCAAATATCTTTTTAACGTTGCTCTGAGCATCGTCAAAATTCCCCTTGATAGCACAAACGTTTACGTTAGAACCCTCTTGAGTTGCCATTTGAAGCTTCTGAACACGGCTTACACCGCCTGTGGGGTAAAATACCATGATCTTAACACTGTCAATATCCTTGTAGCCTTCAAGAGCCGCCTTGCCGGTGTCACCCGAGGTTGCAACGAGGATAAGAGCCGTTCTTTCTTCGCCTGTTTTCTTAAGAGCGCGGGAAAGAAGACGGGGCATTATCTGCAAAGCCATATCCTTAAAAGCTGCGGTAGGTCCATGCCAAAGCTCCAAAGAATAAATATTATCGTGAATATTTTTCAAAGGTGCCGCTCCGCCAACAAATGACGTCTCCGAATATGCTTTGCGGCAATCCTCGAGCAGTTCTTCATATGTATAATCTGTCAGATAGCGTGAAAGGATATCTGCTGCTCTCTCAGGATAAGAAAGAGGGCAGAGTGCCATTATGTCTTTTTCTGTAAGAGAGGGTATCTCTTCGGGAACGAAAAGTCCTCCGTCAGACGCAAGACCTTGCTTTATAGCTTGTGCCGATTCGATTTTTTTTGCTTTGTTGTCTCTTGTGCTTTGGTATTTCATTTTTTATGCCTTTCATTTATTTTGATATAGAATTTACAAAATTATAAGCGTTATTCCAAGCGATATTATCGGCGATATTTTTGCCGAAAGTATCACAAATTTTATCATATAGATAGGGGATACTCTCTATCCCGTAGATGTCATCAGGCATTGGAGCTCCGTCCATATCAGCTCCAAAACACAGCGTGTTCTCTCCGCCGATATTAAGATAATGCTCAATATGTGCCAGGATATTATCCGACGTGCATTTTTCCTCCTTGGGAGCCAAATGATATCGGCAAAAACTGAGTCCAACTACGCCGCCCATATCTTTAATTCTCAAAAATTGCTCATCGCGTAAATTTCGAGCATGGGGATAAATGCCATAAGAACAGGAATGCGAAGCTATAACAGGTTTGCCTGCCGCATCAGCCATATTAAGAATTTCCGATGCGCTTTCGAGAGATGAATGTGAAATATCAGGAACTATACCTATCTCAAAGCATCGTGAAATCACATTTTTTCCGAAGTCTGTAAGCCCTTTGCTTGTGTCAAACGCTCCGCCTATGCAATTTTCTCCCGACCACATGGGTATAAGAAATCTTACGCCCTCATCATATAAAAAATCAAGTCTTTTTATATCTCCCGATAAAAGCTTTCCGTCTTCAACTGAGATAAGATAGGAGCTTCTGTTGCCATCAAAATATCTATCAGCTTCCTTTTGGAGGGCGGAATTTATATTCTTGAAATCGGCAAAGCACTCTTCGTCTGATTTGTTACAATCGCTCCATATTGCCATAATTTGAGCATAGTTTTCAAAATTTCTTGTACGGTCAAGTGCAATATGTAATTTATTACTGTATAAACTCTCACTTTTTTTATACATCTCAAACGCAGTATCGCAGTGTAAATCAAACAGCTTCAATGTTTGTCTCCTCTCACGCCGAAAGCATTTCTTATATAATTAAGCTTTAGGAGCTTACCCTCATCTGTTAAGTATATTTCTATTACGTCCATACGAGGTTGTTTTTTGAGTGGATTATTTTCTCTTAAATACGTCTGAGCCGCATCGATAAGTCTTTGTTGTTTCGGAATATTTACAGCACTTTTGGCGCTTCCGTATTTTTTCAGCAACTCTGATTTAGTTCTTGTTTTGACCTCTGCTAAAGCAATACCATGTTTGTTTTCTGCAATAATATCAATTTCGTTGTGACCGGCTCTGTAGTTTCTGCAGACTATCGTATATCCGTTTGCTTCATAAAACTCAGCGGCGATATTCTCGCCAAGTCGTCCGTTTTCGTGACTTATCATCTTTTTTCGTCGAGAAATCTTATGAATTTTTTTCTGTGTATAGGAGATGGCCCATATTCAAATAATGCACTTATATGGTCTTTTGTTCCATATCCTTTATTTTTTGCTATTTTGTATTGGGGATAATCCCTATCAAGCTCTGTACATATTCTGTCTCGAGCGACCTTGGCAAGAACTGAAGCCGCAGCAATGCTCATAGAAATTGAATCCCCCTTAATAACAGATGCTGAGTCGATATCAAACCCACGATTAACGTTTCCGTCGATCAAAGCAAAATCTGCCTTTTGTGAAAGCCCGTCGATCGCACGACGCATAGCAAGAAGATCGGCTTCGAGAATATTAAGCTCATCTATCTCCTCGACAGACGCTGAAGCGATACAGTATGCAATAGCTTTTTCTCTTATTATGTCAAAAAGCTTCTCGCGTTTTTTCTCGGTGAGCTTTTTTGAATCGTTAAGGCCTTCGATCTCGACTCCTTCCGGCAAAACACAAGCTGCCGCAAAAACAGGGCCGCAAAGAGGACCTCTGCCTGCCTCATCAACTCCGCAAATGACCTTATATCCCTTTTGTGCATATTCTTTTTCAAGTGAGTAATCAGGCATTTTTGCACCTCTTTACTTATTCATTTACTCTATCTATCGTGATCCTTCCTAATTTGCCGGATCTGAATTCGTCAAGCAGTACGTTTGCCGTACGCTCCTCGTTTATCTCTCCGCCTGAAACAAGAAAGCCTCGTTTTTTACCGATAAGTCTGAATATATCATAATCGGACATTTTCGAATATTGCTCCATATTGCCCAATTTATATCGATCAGACAGCAGAGAAGGGTACAAAGCTCTCATTCTGGACACAAGAGCGAGAGATATTGTTTCTATCTCAAGAATAGTATCCTTTATAGCTCCCGTGATTGCAAGATTTTCACCGACTGTTCTGTCGTTAAATTTAGGCCAAAGGACACCGGGCATATCAAGAAGATCTCTGCCGAGTGAGGTTGATACCCATTGCTTATCAAGAGTAACGCCCGGACGGTTTTCAACCTTCGCTTTTTTATTTCCGCTGATCTTGTTTATAAGCGACGATTTTCCAACGTTCGGAATACCGACAACCATAGCACGAAGCTTTCGCCCGATCATTCCTTTTTCTTCAAAGCGTTTCAGCTTTTCCGCCATTAAGACTTTGATCTGTGGACTTATTTTATTAAGTCCCTCGCCCGTAATGCAATCGGTTGCTATGCAAACACGATTTCCGGCAGTATATTTTTTTACAAACAGGGTGGTTTTTTCCGGATCTGCCAATGATGCCTTATTTAGAAGCGTTATCATAGGTTTAGATTCAATTATTTTCATAATCTCCGGATTATGAGAGCTATATGGTATTCTTGCATCGAGAATTTCAATTACAACGTCAACTTGTTTGAGGTTTTCCGATATCATACGGCGGGTTTTTGCCATATGTCCCGGAAACCATTGTATTATTTGTGATGGCATAATCAACTTCCTTTAGTCAAGAGTTCCGAATTTATCAAACGGTGTAAGTCGCAAAACTGCTTTACCTATAATTCTTCTTGTATCGACCAATCCTATGAGGTTAGAACGGCTGTCCGAGGAGTTGTTTCTGTTATCTCCCAAGACAAAAACCTTTCCTTCGGGAACAGTCAGCGGAAATTCAGCATCCGAAGTCCGTCTGTTTTCGCCCGTATCAAGATACATATATTCCGACTCATCTAAAACCTTAACAGTTCCGTCAATATCGGTAATGGTAACCGTCCACGTATCAAAGTCGATATCAATAGTCTGATTTTCCGTAGCGATAACACGTTTAACTATAGGCTCGTTATATCCCCACGCGCCTTCCGGCGTTGTTTGATGGAAAACAATAATATCGCCCGCCTCGGGAGTGTAATTTATATTAGTCACAAGCAACATTTGTCTATTTGCCAAAGTGTTATCCATAGAGTCTCCCGAAACCTTGCAGAGACGGAAAACAAAGGAATATATAAGCAGAACTGCACAGGCAGCGAAAACAATAATTTCTATTGTGTCATAGAGATCTCTTATAAAAGAAGATTTACTTTCTGCTTTGCTGTTCATCATAATTACCTCAAATTTTGTTTATAAGCATATCCATAAGATCATATCCGTTTGGCAGATAAGATTTTTTCGCTTCTGCTGTGTCTTCGCGGAAGCAATCAACACCTTCATATTCTTTCTCGGAATTAAATATCATAAAGGGAACGGGATCGATCGTGTGAGTACGAAGTGCTACGGGGGTTGGGTGATCGGGGAGGATCAATATCTTAAAGGACTCGCCGCTTGTCAAAAGATATTCATAAACGGGTTTAAGAATTTTTTCGGAAATAAGCTCAACAGAGAGAACTTTATTTTCGATCTCGGCTCTGTGTCCGCATTCATCGGGCGCTTCTACATGAACGTAAACAAGCTCTTTTCCTCGTTTGAAAGCATCAATGGCGGCAGCGGCCTTTCCGTTATAATTTGTATGAACGTTACCCGTTGCACCCTCAACGTCTATTGACTCCATCTTTGCACAAATGCCGATTCCTTTAATAAGGTCAACGGCAGAAATAACAGAAGCATCGAGTCCCCATTTTTCTTCGAAAGAGGGTAGCTGCGGCTTCTTTCCGGGACTCCAGAGCCATGCAGAGTCAGCAGGGCGTAGACCA
>JAFYLR010000023.1 GCA_017550115.1 Clostridia bacterium
ACCAGACCTCGTGTCTGGTCTTTTTCTTGGTGGGGGATGGTGGCACGAGAAGCTCTGTGAAAGAACGCAAGAAAACAAAAAAGCTTTGAAAAACGAAAAGCGTTCTTTTAGCGGAAAGGCGCCTGCGCCGTCCGCAGTGGTCACGAATCCACCGTTTTCAACTACGTACCAGACCTCGTGTCTGGTCTTTTTCTTGGTGGGGGATGGTGGCACGAGAAGCTCCGTGAAAGAACGCAAGAAAACAAAAAGCTTTGAAAAACGAAAAGCGTTCTTTTAGCGGAAAGGCGCCTGCGCCGTCCGCTGTGGTCACGAATCCACCGTTTTCAACTACGTACCAGACCTTGTGTCTGGTCTTTTTCGTTGTTTTCAAAACAGCATTGATTTTTTTGAGGAAGTGTGATATAATTTAATCAGAATATGCAGCCTCAAGGTTGTATATTATATGAGTTAGGAGGAAATAACTATGTTAAACGCAAAAGTACACGAGCTGTTAAATCAGCAGATAAACAAAGAATTCTATTCCGCATATCTCTATCTTGATTTTTCCAACTATTTTAAGGCAAAAGGACTTGACGGATTCGCTAATTGGTACATGATACAGGCACAGGAGGAAAGAGATCACGCTATGCTTTTCTATACCTACCTGCAGAACGAAAATATGCCCGTCACGCTTGAGGCTATAGCAAAGCCTGATAAGGTTTTTGAGGACAATATGTCGGTACTGCTCGCAGGTCTTGAGCATGAAAAATACGTAACGTCGCTGATAAACGATATATACGGTGCGGCGTATGACGTAAGAGATTTTCGCACTATGCAGTTCCTTGACTGGTTTGTAAAGGAACAGGGCGAGGAGGAGACCAACGCAAACGATCTTATTTCCAAGATGGAGCTTTTCGGCGCTGATCCGAAGAGCTTGTATATGTTAAATCAGGAGCTTGCGGCAAGAGTTTATTCTGCACCGTCGCTCGTGTTATAATTAAAAATTCAGAGGTAAATTAAAATGAAAAAATATGTATGTGAAGTATGCGGCTGGGAATATGACGAGGCGGCGGGAGATCCCGACAACGGCATCGCACCCGGCACGAAATTTGAAGACCTTCCCGAAGATTTCGTATGTCCTCTTTGCGGAGTAGGCAAGGATAATTTCAGCGAAAAAGAATAACAAATTAAAAACGATTCCCACATTATCACCCGTAAGGGAATAATGTGGGATATTCGCTATAAAGGAGAGAATTATGGAACTGGTTTTGATGACTGCGCTCGGAGTGGGCGGAGCGACTGTGATAGGCGCACTTATAGGATTCATATTCAAAAAAATCTCGCATAAATTTTCTGATATAGTGCTGTCTTTTGCGGCGGGAGTCATGCTTTCTGCTGCGATTTTGGGGTTGATAATGCCCTCTCTTGAGTACGGCGGAAAATATGGACTTATCATAACCGTTGCGGGAATTTTTGCGGGAGCGTTGTGCCTAAACGTTATAGATAAATTAGTTCCGCATCTCCATAAACTTGTAGGTGCTGACATTGAGGAGCATAAAAACACAAATCTGAGCAAGGTCCTTCTGTTCGTGACCGCTATTGCCATACATAATCTGCCCGAGGGCATTGCGGCAGGTGTTGGCTTCGGCTCGGGAGACGTCTCTCAAGCTCTTATTATCGCAGGCGGTATAGCACTTCAGAATATCCCTGAGGGTATGGTAATTATAGGGCCGATGCTGGCGGCGGGGGTCACTCCTCGCAGAACCTTTATTTGTGCGATGATGACGGGTGTTGTGGAAGTTGTTGGAACGATGATAGGTTATTTTGCGGTGAGTATCGCTTCGGCTATTCTGCCCTTTGCTCTTGCTTTTGCGGGTGGCACAATGCTGTACGTTATCAGCGATGAAATGATACCCGAAACTCATGCACACGGAAACGAAAGAGGTGCAACTTACGCACTTCTCGTGGGCTTTTGCATTATGCTTGTGACAGACGTTTTGCTTGGATAAATAAAATTTACAAATTTGCTTGTTTTTTATGAGCCCATATGGTAATATAATGCAATAGCGGCACTTTTGGGCCACAGTTTGTCACAGAGAGGTTTATTATGGAAAATAGAAATGTTATAAAAATACCTAAATATACACACGGTGAGGAAGTTTTCAACATGACTTCGCACATAGTTGGCGGAGGGATTGGCGTTGTCATAACTGCACTTTGCGTTATTTTCTCAGCACTTCACCGAAACGTTTGGGGAGTGGTGGGCAGCAGTATTTACGGAGCAACGATGATAGTTCTTTACACGATGTCGAGTATTTATCATGGCCTGAAGCCCAATCTGACCGCCAAAAAAGTCTTTCGAGTTATCGACCATTGCTCGATATATCTGTTGATCGCGGGAACATACACGCCTATCACCCTCTGCTCGATACGAGAGGCTGACGCCGTGCTTGGCTGGATAATTTTTGGCGTTATCTGGGGAATGGCGGCATTGGGAATAACCCTTACGGCAGTTGGCCTTGAACGGTTCAAGGTCTTTTCGATGATATGCTATCTGGCGATGGGCTGGTGCGTTGTGTTTACTTGGAAAACGGCAACTCAAGCACTCGGCCCTATGGGAACGGCGTTTATATTGCTCGGTGGCGTTGCATATACTCTCGGTGCTGTTCTTTACGGCATCGGGAAAAAGCACAAATACATTCACTCGGTTTTCCACATATTCGTTTGCATAGGCTCGATACTCCAATTTTTCGGGATATTCTTCTGCGTTATATGATTAAAAATTCAAAACGACCTGTTGCTTTTTGCAACAGGTCGTTCTTTGTTTTACTGTCCGAATTCGACAAGCTCAAGCTTGCCCTCGTTATGCTCAAGCGTTCTTGTGATGAACCATTCGCTCTTAAAGAGCAGGAAGTTCTGACCTCTGTAATCCTGTACCCATTCGGTCTCATATAGGTCGAGCTTTTTGGGGTCAACGTCGTTTGAAATGCGGCGGATATACTGCCAAGCAAGCGGGCGTCTGATAAATTCAACGCCGTATTCGCTCTTCATTCTTGCTTCAAGCACTTCAAATTGAAGCTCGCCTACAACGCCGACGATAACTCTCTCGTAACCCGCTTCAGGCTCGAAAAACATCTGAATAGCACCCTCTTGTGCTATCTGATTCATTCCTTTTGTAAATTGCTTACGCTTCATGCTGTCAATCTGCTCAACCATCGCAAAGCGTTCGGGGGCAAAGGTCGGAATACCCTCAAATTTTATTTTCATTGAGGGGTCGCAGACGGTGTCGCCTATAGCGAATATGCCCGGATCGAATATACCGATAATATCTCCGGCATACGCCTCATCGACAATCGTACGCTCCTGTGCCATCATCTGCTGAGGCTGTGAAAGCTTCAGCTTTTTGCCTGCCTGCACGTGTAGATATTCGCTTCCTCTCTCGAATTTTCCCGAACAGATACGCATAAATGCGATTCTGTCACGGTGAGCCTTATTCATATTAGCCTGTATCTTAAAAACAAACGCCGAAAAACCGTCTTTGACAGGGTCAAGCGTGTCGCCTTCTGTTTTTCTTGGCAGAGGCGCGGTCGTCATTTTAAGGAAATGCTCAAGGAATGTTTCGATACCGAAATTATTGAGAGCAGAGCCGAAGAAAACGGGGCTGAGCTTTCCGTGACGCACTTTTTCAAGGTCGAAATCAAAGCAAGCCCCGTCAAGAAGCTCTATCTGCTCAACAAGCTCCTCTCTCTGATACGAGCCGATGAGCTCATCTAACTTTTCTGTGTCGCTTATCTCACATTCTATAGCTCCAAGACGTTCTCTTCCCTTATGTGCATCGGCAAATGAAAGAATACAACGCTTATCGCGGTCGTAAACCCCCTTGAAATTTACTCCGCAGCCGATAGGCCAGTTCATAGGATATGTTCCGATTCCGAATTCTTTTTCAAGCTCGTCGATAAGGTCAAACGGGTCACGTGCCTCGTGGTCGAGCTTGTTTATAAAAGTAAATATCGGAATATCACGCATCGCACAGACCTTGAAGAGCTTTCTTGTCTGAGGCTCGATACCCTTTGCGGCGTCTATTACCATAACGGCACTGTCTGCCGCCATAAGAGTACGGTAAGTGTCCTCCGAGAAATCCTGATGTCCGGGGGTGTCGAGTATGTTTATACAGTATCCGTCGTATTCAAACTGCATAACCGACGAGGTTATCGAGATACCTCTCTGCTTCTCCATATCCATCCAGTCGGATGTAGCGTGGCGGTCTGCCGCCTTGCCCTTTACCGAGCCTGCGGTCTGTATCGCTCCGCCGTAAAGCAAAAACTTCTCGGTAAGAGTTGTTTTACCTGCGTCGGGGTGCGAGATTATCGCAAAGGTACGTCTTCTGTTTATTTCGGTTCGTAAATCGTTTGCCATATTTATATCCTCTTAAAAAGCTGTTATCCTTTCTATTTTACCACATTTTTTTGCTTCTTACAAGTCCTTTGTGCTTTTTTTGTACACGATTCTTTTGCTATATATATAATATTTAATTAACTATTTGACAAATGTTATATACTATGGTATAATAAAATAATAATATGGAGTATTATTCTTATTTTGTCGGAGGCGTCCGTTGAATTCAGATAATTTTAACAACAACTTAAATCAAAACGATGATTCGGGCATCAAAAATACACACGGGAATAAACCCGAATTACCCCAAAATCTTTCGAGGAAACAGAGAGTTTTGTTTGTCTCAGGTGCTGCGATATTTATGCTCGTGTGCTCTATTATAAACATTTCAGGTATATTGTCAGGGACCTCTGATGCCCTGATACGCTCGGGCTCTACGTCTATGCTCATTTATGCTATAGTCGGCGGCGTTTGTGCATTGCTTACCTTAGACTGCCCGAAGCTTGCGGCGATTCCGCCGCTGCTTTCGCTTGTCGCATCACTTGTTATCTTTTTTGTCAGAGACGGAGAATTGTCAGCGGAGGTTGTCCTTGTAGCTGTGTCGTCGCTTTCCCCTGCCGTTTGCGGTGTTATCATAGCTGTCTCGATGAAAAAAGGCGCGAGGAGAAGCGGTGCTATTCTTGCGGGGGCCGTGGCTTTAGCCTTATTTGGTGCAGTTATGTTTTGCGTTGGAAGTCTTCTTTTGGGGCAAAGCATCGACGTTGGGCAGATTCTGGATGCTGTGGAAAACACAAGACAAGAGCTTATAAACTATCTTGCCCAGAGCACGACGGAACTTTCCGAGATGTTGGGAAGTGACGTGTCGGGACTTGATTTTGAGAGCGTTGTAAATTCTGTTTTCAATATGCTTCCTGCACTTGTGGTGCTGACATTTGCTTTATATTCTTTTGTTGCACAGCTTTCCTTGATTGTACTCTGCAGAATGTGCGGTCTTTACCATAGGCTTGAGAAAAAGGACACCGGATTTTCAGTCACAGTGCCAACTGCTATTATTTACGCAGCAACTGCCCTGATTCCGATTTTTATTCCTTCAGAGTATGGGGTTGTGGGAACTGTCTTTGAAAACTTGAATATGATACTTCTCCCGTCACTTGCATTTACGGGACTTATGTCATTTTTGCCGAGACGAGATGGGAATGTTGTTAGAATCGGCTGCTTCCCTCTTGTTATACTCGTAATTCTTTTGATAACGATACCGAGTATCGCGGTTTTGTTACTTGCTGTCATGGGAACTGTCGGCACGTTGAGGGCTGCGTACAGAGAAATAAAAAACAACAAATCCAACTGATATATTTCGGTGGCAAAGTAAAATTTGCCGCACAAGAAGGAGGAGTTTAATATGAATCAAGATAATGATAAAAGCCGTATAGGCGGCGAGGACGTCCAGAAAAGAATGCCGACGAAGGAAAAAGAGCAAAAGAACGGGTATTTTAACTATCCGCTTGCCTTTATTCTTTGCCTGAGTGTTACTATTGTCACGCTGTGCGTTGTCGGGGTATTGATATTAAGTGCCAAAGCAAATCCCGTTTCTACTTTTATCTGGGCAACGGTTATATACGTTCTTGCAGTAGCGTCAATCGTTTCGGCAATCGGCATTTTCGGCCGTTCGGTCGCAAGACACGAAACAATACTTCACCGCTTTGATAAAATGCTTGACAGCATGGTGTTCCCTTACATCATTACCAACAAAAACGGTATTATAGTTAAGTACAACAGTGCCGCACGTTCTCTTTTTGAAAAGAAACTGATACCCTTTATGCCGAATATAAGTGAGGTTCTGCCTTTTCTTACGCCCGAAATAATAAAAGCTTCGGTTAGAGAGAGAGTAGAGCTTCAGCAAAAAACGGGGGAGGTTGAGGGAGAGACCAGATATATAATCGCCCAAAGCACAGAGACCATTATAGGTGACGCAAAAAAGACAGCAGACCCGACAAAAGGAGCTTATTATCTGACGACCTTGGTCGATATTACAGATGAGAAGAACCGTCTTGTCACGGTGGCAAAGCGACTGGAAAATGAAACGGTCGCGGTCGGCAGAGTAGAGATAGACGACCTTAAGGCGTTCTCTCTGTCCTCGGGAATATCCGAAAAAGAGGCGTCCGATAAGGTAAGAGATATATTGACCGACTGGACTTTGCACCAAAAGGGACTTATATACGAGCCGGAGACGAGAAAATTTATAATTATGATACCGCACAGCTCTCTTGCCGCTTGTATAAAAGAAAAATTCCCTCTGCTTGATACGATAAGAGAGGCGGTTTCGACAAAAGAGGACGAGCTTACCATTTCAATGGGTATCTCGGCAACGGGAGAAACGCTTTCCGAGCGTTTAAGAAACGCCGACGTTGCGTTTGAGCAGCGAAAGGGCGGAAATAAGGCTATCATAAACACGGCGGGAGAGCTGACCTTCTTTGGAAGAGACAGACGTCGCCAGGGTACTCAGGGCGGTGCCGAATACCGCAGAATAGGACATACTCTGCGTCGTTTGATAAATGAAAGCGGAAACGTTCTGATAATGGGACACCGTCTGCCTGACTATGACAGCATCGGAAGTGCGATTGGCGTAGCGAAGCTTGCCGCAGAGCTCAGAAAAGATTGGCATATCGTAATCGACGACCAATCGAATGAAAATTTTGCGTGTCTTACCGAGGACATAAGAGCTCGCGCGGAATACGAGGGTGCATTTATAGGTGAGGCGGAAGCGCTCAAGATGGCAAGAAGCAATACGCTTCTTATCGTGACCGACGTAAACGCGGCTTCCAAGATGGAGAGCCCCGAGCTTTACCGTATTATTCGTGAGGTAACGGGTGGCAAAACGGTAATAATAGACCACCATGAAAAGAATGAAAATACGGCTCCGTCTGATTTTGAATATATTGACGCGTCAGCTTCTTCTGCATCCGAGATAATTTCGGGAGTTCTTGAGCTTTCGCTCTTGCGTTCAAAACTGACAAGTGAGGAAGCAACGATCCTCCTTGCAGGTATTATGCTTGATACGAAAAACTTCACGCAGTACGCAGGAACAAAGACCTATGCTGCGGCAGAGTATCTCAGTCGAGCGTCGGGAAGTGCGGAGAAGGCGAAGCGGTTCTTTGAAGCGGATTTTGAGACCTTTTCGGCGGAATACACTCTCGGCTCATCGCTTACCCTGCTCTCGTCGGGCAGGATAGCAATATGCTCAGGCAGAGGGCCGAGTGATGAAACTAAAGCAAAAATAGTTATCGGCAGAGTTGCGGACAGACTTCTTCAGATGAAGGGGGTACTTGCATCGGTAGTTATTGCCGAAAACAACGGACGCATTAACGCAAGTGCACGTTCAAACAACAATATCGTAAACTGCACCGAGCTTCTTGCAGGACTTGGCGGCGGTAATTTTAATAACGCGGGAGCGAGCTCGTCAGAGATGTCGCCCTCAGAATTTTTAAGTATAGTTAAAGACAATATAAACCGATTTATGAATGAGCAACTTGACGGCGGCTCGTCGGAGAAGACAGAAGACTGACAATAACAGAGAAAGGAAATATAAGAGATGAAAGTTATTCTTACTCAAGACGTTAAGGCACAAGGAAAAAAGGGACAGATGATAGAAGTTTCCGACGGTTACGGACGCAATTACCTTATCGCAAAGGGCTTGGCTATCCCTGCTGATAATAAGGCTGTGAACGAAATGAAGAACCGCGAGGCTTCCCGTTTGCATAAAATCGAGGTTGAAAAGCAGGAAGCAAGAGATATTGCCGCAAAGCTGGAGGGTATTCTCGTTAAATTCACGGCAACGGCAGGAGGCGACGGACGTCTTTACGGCTCTGTTACCTCAAAGGATATCGCAGAGGAGCTTGAAAAGTCGCACGGTATTGCACTTGACAAGAGAAAGATAGTTCTCCCCGATCCGCTCAAGGCTTTTGGCTCTTACACAGTTGACGTTAAGCTCTATCCTGAGATTACGGGAAAGATCAACGTAATGATCACTCAAAAATAATTATAGTTTTTTATACAAAAAAGGACATAATAAATATTAAAGGATTTTAACAATGAATGAAGAAATAATCCGAAAATTACCATTTTCGATGATTGCTGAGCAATCTTTATTAGGATCTATTCTGATCGACCCGGAGTCCTTTAACCAGATAGCAGATATTATAAACGCCTCTGATTTTTATATCACAGAGCATACTCAGATCTATTACGCTATGCAGTCGCTGTTTTTGGCGAACAACGAGATAGATCTCGTAACTCTTACCGATATGCTCGTTCAAAAGGGTGTCTATGACAAGTCGGGCGGACAGGAATATATACGTACGCTGGGTGAAGTCGTGCCAAATTCTCTTAACGTAAAGGACTATGCGAGAATCGTCAAGGAAAAGAGCGTTTTGCGTCGTCTTATAGAGGTCTGCGGAGAAATATCCGAAACTGCATACAGCGAACAGGATCAGGTTTCGCACATTATCGACAATGCCGAAAAGAAGATCCTTGAAATAGCACAAGGGCGAGATACAAAGAATTTTGTGCACGTTAAGGACGCTCTGATGCAGGTCTATGACCATCTGCATCTTCTCAATACCGACAAGGAGGCAACGCTCGGTGTTGCAACAGGCTTTAGCTTACTTGACCACGTACTTGCGGGTATGGGTAAGAGTGACCTTATTCTTATCGGTGCAAGACCGGGTATGGGTAAAACGTCGTTTGCACTCAATATCGGTACCAACGTAGCAAAGCAGACGGGCAAAAAGGTATGTATATTCTCGCTCGAAATGTCGGCGGAGCAGTTGGTAACGAGAATAGTTGCAAGTGAAGCGATGATAGATTCGCATAAGCTTCGTACAGGCGAGCTTACGCCTGAGGACTGGGATTCGATGGCACATACGGCACAGTGGCTCTCAAAATGCGATATTCTCATCGACGACACGGCAGGCATAAGTGCAACGGCAATGAAAGCCAAGCTGCGTCGAGTGGATAATCTGGGGCTTGTTATCATAGACTATCTTCAGCTTATGCAGGGTGAGGGAAGAAGAAACGACAACCGAGTTCAAGAGGTTGCGGACATTTCACGTGCACTTAAGCTTATGGCAAAGGAGCTTATGGTTCCGATCATATGCTGTGCACAGCTTTCCCGTGCTTCAGAATCAAGAACGGATAAAAGACCTATGCTGAGTGACCTGCGTGATTCGGGTGCAATCGAGCAGGATGCGGACGTTGTAATGTTCTTATACAGAGGAGATTACTATAAGACTGCGGACGGAGAAGAAGCTCCCGAGTCGAATATTGCAGAGGTCATAATTCAGAAAAACCGTCATGGCTCTACCGATACGGTTAAGCTTGGCTGGATAGGTAAATATACTAAGTTCCGTTCGATAACGCAGGCAGAAGCAAATGAAAACTAAAGCAGAAGCGTTTGCCCGTATCACACCGCCTGATTTTCTTTTGAGGGATTTTCTCGGAACAGAAAACGCGGTCGGTATATCTGATAACGGTATGCCCGACTCTGTTCTTGTTGCGTATTCGGGCGGTGCGGATTCCTCCTTGGCACTCCACCTTATGAACGATTGGGCAAAGGAATGTGGCGCAAAGATATATGCGGCACACATCAATCACGGCATAAGGGGCGACGAAGCTTTGCGTGACCGTGAGCATTGTCGCGCGGAGTGCGAAAAATTGGGTGTTCGGCTATTTATTCTCGATGCGGACGTACCGAGTATTGCCGCGGAGACGGGTAAAAGTATTGAGGAAGCCGCAAGAGACGTAAGATACGGATTTTTTGAGAAAATTATGCGTGAAAATAACATTCCCGTTCTTTTCACGGCACATAATGCGGACGATAACCTTGAGACGATAATCTTCCGACTTGCGAGAGGAAGTGCCGCAAGGGGATTGTGCGGTATTCCCGTTGTACGCAGACTCGGGGACAGCGGATTTGCCGTTCGACCGATGTTGGCGATGACAAAAAACGAAATTCTTGATTTTTGCGACGAATATGGCATAGAATATGTATATGACAGCACGAATAGTGACACCGTATATGTAAGAAACAATATAAGAGCACGTGTTCTTCCGGTGATGCGAGAGATAAATCCGGACGTGGCGACGTCGGTGTTGCGTTTGGCTTCCCTTTTGAGTGAAGACTGCACTTATCTTGACAGGATAGCACAGGAGTTTGCAGGGCGGGAAGATGCCACAGCGGTGTCGGAGCTGAAAAAGCTTGAGAAGCCTATTTTATATAGGGTTCTTGCGATACTTTTCGGGCAGTATTCCTCCGCTATGCTTGAATACGTTCACTTAGAGGCACTAAGTGACTTTTTGGATAAAGGCAAAGAACATTCCTCGCTGTCCTTGCCGGGCAGAACGAAGGCTATAATTGAGGGCGGAAGGCTTGTTTTTGCAAAAGAAGTGCGTAAAAAGCCCGAAAAGAAGGATTTTTCATCTCCGATAAATCTTTCCCTCGGAGAGAACTTCTTCTTTGATGAATACCTGTTGCTCATAGAGGAGCAAAGCTCCACAAAGCCGTCACAAAGCACACCGCAAATTCAGGATTCAGAGGGAAATGTTTACAAGTTATTTACACACATTACTATCTCTTCTGATAAAATAAATGAAGGTCTTTTTGCAAGAGGACGAATTGCTTCGGATAAGATAAGACAGGGAGGAATGTCAAAGGACGTTCGTAAGCTTTTCTCGGAGAGGGCGGTGCCTCTTGACAGGCGGGCAAGTTATCCTATCGTCCTTGACGGCGAGGGGATATTATGGATACCGGATATCGCTGTCCGAGACGGCGTGAAGGATAAAAAAATGACAGATAATGAAAACGGCTCAAAGGCATTGAGATTTTCTCTCTATGTGCGAGCTTGAGGTGCGGAATATGAATAAAGACATTGCAGAAATTCTTGTAACCGAAGAGGAAGTGCGCGAGATATGCTCACGTATTGCGGGTGAGATAAGCCGTGACTATGAAAACTCCCAAAAAAAGCTGTTGCTTCTTTGCATACTGAAGGGCTCGGTAGTTTTTATGGGTGAGCTTATGAAAAAGATAAATCTCCCCGTTGAGATAGACTTTATGAAGGTCGCCTCTTACGGTAAAAGTACATCCACATCGGGAAATATCAATATCCTGCTCGACTTGCATCGAGGCGATATGGAGGATATAGATATTATCATAGTTGAGGATATTATAGACAGCGGAAAAACTCTTTCCCATCTGACAGAATATTTGAAGCTTAAAGGTGCACATAGCGTGCGTACCTGTACGCTTCTCGACAAGCCCTCTCGCCGAGAGGTAGAATTTACTCCCGATTATACGGGTAAAATAATACCCGATAAGTTCGTTGTCGGGTTCGGTCTCGATTATGACGAGATGTACAGAGCGCTTCCATACGTAGGAGTACTCAAGCCCGAGGTTTACGGGGGAAAATAATACTTAGATCAAAAATACCGACTCGATCGGGACAGGAGCATAGATGAAGAACAATTTTAAGATAATCTTGTTTTATGTTCTGCTAATCGGCATTATTGTTTTTGCCGTTTCGCAGATATTCAGAACAACAGATGAAAAAATCGAAAAGCTTGAAAACTACAGTGCTGTGGTTGAATATTTCCAAAAAGAACAGGTCACCGCTTTTGACGTAAGTGAAGATAATTATATCACGATGAAGCTAAAAGACGGTACAAAGGCGGGATATCAGCTCAGTAACATCAGTATTTTCTATAATGACCTGGGCGAGCTTATCCTTTCGCAAAAGGCGGACGGAATTCTGACCGATTACAATTATGAACCCGCGACAAAATATCCTTGGTGGGTATCGCTTTTGCCGTATGCAGTCATAATTATTATCTTTATAGTGCTTTGGTTCTTTATTATGAACCAGGCGGTAGGCAAAGGCGGAGCCGGAAAGATAAACAATTTCGGCAAGGCTCGTGTAAAAATGGCGACCGCGGACAAAAAGAAGGTTCTTTTCTCAGACGTTGCGGGTGCAGACGAGGAAAAGGAAGAGCTCGAAGAGGTTGTTGAGTTTCTCAAAAACCCGAAGCAATATACGAAGCTTGGTGCTAAAATACCGCACGGAGTTTTGCTCGTAGGCCCTCCAGGTACAGGTAAGACGTTGTTGGCAAAGGCTGTGGCGGGAGAAGCGGACGTACCCTTCTTCTCGATTTCGGGTTCTGACTTTGTTGAGATGTACGTTGGTGTCGGAGCTTCTCGTGTAAGAGATCTGTTTGATACGGCAAAGAAAGCTCCTGCAAGTATAGTGTTTATAGACGAAATTGACGCTGTCGGACGTCACCGCGGAGCAGGTCTTGGCGGCGGCCACGACGAAAGAGAGCAGACGCTAAATCAGCTTCTCGTAGAGATGGACGGCTTTGGCTCAAACGAAGGAATTATAGTTATTGCCGCAACTAACCGTCCCGATATTCTTGACCCGGCACTTCTGCGTCCCGGACGCTTTGACCGTCAGATAACGGTCGGATATCCCGATATCAAGGGCCGCGAAGAGATCCTTCGAGTCCACGCAAAGAATAAGCCTCTTGAGAGCACGGTTGACTTTGGCAAGATAGCTCAGTCAACGGTCGGCTTTACAGGTGCTGACCTTGCGAACCTCTTAAATGAAGCGGCTCTTCTTGCTGCAAGACGAGGCAAGGAGCTTATCGGTATGGACGAGATTGAGGATGCTTATATGAAAGTAATTATGGGTCCTCAGAAAAAGGCAAAGCAGAGACGAGAAAAGGACAACAAGCTCTGTGCTTATCACGAAGCAGGTCACGCTGTTGCCGCCTATCTTTGCCCAACGTCCGATCCTGTTAAGCATATTACCATAATTCCTGCTGGAAGTGCGGGCGGTGTTACGATAAGAGTACCTGAGGAAGATAGAATGGTACAAACGAGAAACGAGATGATAGATAATATCATCGTCAGCCTTGGCGGCAGAGTTGCAGAGCAGCTCGTTCTCGACGATATATCAACGGGTGCTTCAAGCGACATTCAGCAGGCGACAAAGATTGCCAGAGCTATGGTAGAGCGTTACGGTATGAGCGAAAAGCTCGGAACTGTGCTTTACGGAAACGAGCATAGCGGCGGAGAGGTCTTCCTTGGCAGAGATTTCAGCTCCGGCAAGAACTATTCTGAGAAGACTGCGGCGGAAATCGACGATGAGGTAAGAGCTATAATCGACCGAGCTTATGCTAAATGCGTTGAATATATAAAGGATAATTTGAACAAGCTTCATTTCGTTGCACAGTATCTTTATAAATACGAAAGCATGGATAACGATCAGTTCAGAGCCGCGATGGAGCGTGAATGTACTGAGGAGGAGATCCTTCAGATAGCCGAGGACAAGAAACGTGAGAGTGCCGAAGAAAACAAGAAGCGCGCCCAAAAACGTGAAAAGGAAGAGGTTAGACGAGAGGAAGATAACGAAGTACCTTCAGATGAGGTAGATAAAATTTAATAGTTATAGCGCATACGAAACTTCTCGGCGTAGAAGCGTTCGTGTGCGCTTTTTCTTTAGACAAAAATTCTGTCCCATATTGAAATATTGGGGAAAATATGATAAAATCTATCTATAAAATCGCAAAAAAGAAAGGAGTGGAGAAATGAAACGTTTAACGGTAGGAATTCTTGCCCACGTTGATGCGGGAAAGACGACTTTGTCGGAAGCGATGCTCTATAGTTGCGGTTCTATTCGCAAGATCGGAAGAGTCGATCATAAAAACGCATTTCTCGACACCTTTTTGCTTGAGAGAGAGCGAGGGATAACGATTTTCTCAAAGCAGGCAGAGCTTATGCTTTCAGAGAACGTCGAGATAACCTTGCTTGACACTCCGGGACATATTGATTTTTCAAGCGAAGCCGAGAGGACCCTGCAGGTTCTTGATTATGCTATTCTCGTAATAGACGGATCCTGCGGAATACAGGCACATACGGCGACGCTTTGGCGTTTGCTTGAGTTTTACCGTGTTCCAACCTTTATTTTTATAAATAAAACAGACCTTCCGTCACCTATTCGTGAAGTTACTATGCGCGCACTTAAGGGACGCTTCAGCGAGGGTTGCGTTGATTTTTCGCAAAAAGATACTGAGTCATTTTGCGAGGAGATAGCGATGCGTGACGAAGGACTTTTAGAAAAGCTTGTGACGGGTAAGCTTGACGCGACGGAGCTTGATGCGGAAATTATGAATCTGGTCGCTTCCCGCAAGGTTTTCCCCTGCCTTTTTGGCTCGGCGCTTAAACTTGAGGGCGTCGATTCTTTGCTCTCGACCCTCGATAGATATATGATAGAAAAGAAAAGAGCCTCGTCTTTCGGAGCGAAGGTTTATAAGATCACAAGAGATGAGCAGGGCAATCGTCTGACGCATATGAAGATAACGGGAGGGGAACTGAGGACCAAGGACGTTATCAAAACCGCCGAGGACTTAGAGGAAAAGGTCGATTCGATAAGAATATATTCAGGAGCAAAATATAGTGCTGTCGATAAAGTGTTTGCGGGGCAGATATGCTCTGTTTGCGGGCTTGAGAGAAGCTATGCGGGGCAAGGTCTTGGTGGAGAGATAGAATCGAACGCTCCCTTTATTGAGCCTGTGCTGACTTACCGTGTCGTGCCGAGAGAAGAATGTAATATAACAGAGCTTTACTCATTTATAGGGAAATTAGAAGAGGAAGACCCGCAGCTGAGTATTGATTGGAACGAGAGACTTCACGAAATTTACGTCAAGGTTATGGGAGAGATACAGTTAGAGGTTTTGCAGAGAGTAATTTTCGACCGTTTTGGCGTAAATGTGGATTTTGACGAGGGAAACATCGTCTATAAGGAGACTATAGCGGAGGCGGTCATAGGTGCGGGGCATTTTGAGCCTCTTCGACACTATGCCGAGGTTGTGCTGTTGCTTGAGCCGACGGGAGTCGGAAGCGGACTTTCGTTTGATACGCTTTGCTCAGAGAACGAGCTAGACCGCAATTGGCAAAGGCTCGTGATGACGCACCTTTCCGAGAAATGCCATATAGGTGTCCTGACAGGCTCACCTATCACGGATATGCGTATAACGCTTTTGGGGGGCCGAGCACATAAAAAGCACACAGAGGGCGGAGATTTTCGACAGGCGACGTATCGTGCGGTAAGACAGGGACTGATGAAAGCGAAAAGCGTTCTGCTTGAGCCTTATTATGATTTTCGTCTGACACTTCCGCAGGAGAATATCGGTCGTGCTATTGCCGATATCGGACTTATGGGCGGAACTTTTTCTGCACCCGAGATGCTTGACGCAGGGGAGATGCTTCTCGTTGGAAGTGCACCTGTTTCTGCGATGCGTGGTTACGCAAAAGAGATAAGTGCATACACCAAGGGACAGGGGAAGATAGCTCTCAATTTCGGCGGATATAAGGAATGTCATAATCCTGACGAGGTTGTGGCGAAAAAGGGTTATGATCCCGAGAGAGATCCCGAAAATTCAGCCGATTCTGTATTTTGTTCACACGGAGCAGGGACTATCGTCAAATGGAACGAAGCAGACGCTCATATGCACGTCGCAGGGGAATATTTGTCCCCCAAAAAAGACGCTGAGGACGATTTTGCCTCAGAGAACTCTCGGTCGGCAAAAAGTCGGGAGCGTACTCTTTCGTATGAAGAAAGCGTCCTTATGGATAAAGAGCTTATCGCCATTTTTGAGAGAACTTACGGGCCGATAAAGAAACGAGCACTTCCGCCCGAGCGAGTTGTCAGAGATTACGAAAAAAAGAAACGTACTCCGACGCAAAAAAACTCGCTAAATCTTCCCGAATATCTGCTCGTTGACGGATACAACATCATTTTTGCATGGGAAGACCTTAAAAAAGTTGCCGAGGACAACCTCAATCTTGCCAGACGCTTGCTTATAAATATCCTCTGCAATTATCAAGGATACGTAGGCTGTGGTTTGATACTTGTTTTCGATGCCTATAAGGTTGCTGGCGGACGAGGCTCTGTTGAAAATCACGGCGGTATCCACGTTGTTTATACGAAAGAGGCGGAAACGGCAGATGCTTATATCGAAAGGGTGACGTATGAAATGGGAAAGAAATACCGAGTGCGAGTTGCAACCTCCGACAGCCTTGAGCAGATAATAGTCCTCGGACACGGAGCGACGAGGATTCCCGCAAGGCTGTTTTACGAAGAAGTATGCGAGGTAAGACGTCTTATTGACGAGGATATTGATAAAATAAATAATTCTTGATTTTTATGCAAAAAACGAGTGGCTGCAAAGCCACTCGTTTTTCATATAAGTTATTAGTTGTAAGCTTCCTCGTCGCAAATGAGAACTACGTTCGGGTGCGTCTTTAGGAAAGTCGCAGGGCAGCTCGTTGTGATCTTGTCGTCAAGGAGAGCAGATATTGCGGCGTGCTTTGATTTACCGTTCGCAAGAAGTATTATCTTTTTCGCACGCAATATAGTTCCGATACCCATAGTCAACGCCTTCTTCGGCACGTCGTTCTCGCTCTCAAAAAAACGAGCGTTTGCGGCGATAGTGCTGTCGGTAAGACCTGTTATATGAGTTGAGGCATAAAGGAAATCATCAGGCTCGTTGAAGCCGATATGTCCGTTCTGACCTATGCCGAGGATCTGGATATCAACTGCTTCACTTGCCGCGATCAGATCTTCATATCTGTGGCATTCTGCCTCAGCGTCGGGCGCGTTTCCGCAAGGAATGTTGATATTCTCTTCAGGAATATTTATATGAGAGAAAAGATTATCGTGCATAAAATAGTAGTAGCTCTGGTCGTTCTCGGGGCTTATGGGATAATATTCGTCAAGATTGAAGGTCTTGACCTTTGAAAAATCAAGCTCTCCCTTTTCATATCTCTTCACAAGCTCACGATACATTCCAACAGGTGTTGATCCCGTTGCGAGACCAAGCGTACAGTCAGGCTTTTTGCAAACAAGCTCAGATATCTGATCTGCTGCCGCCAAGGACATTTCTTCATACGTTTTACAGAGTATAAGTTCCATTTTTTCTCTCCTTTAGAATAACGTTAAAAACATATAAAAGTCGGATTTACAATATATTATTTGGCCAATATATGCTTTCTTAAACAAAAGTTGTATTTTTAGATTATGGTGGATTTTTGACCGAAATATTTCGATCAAAAATCCACCATACTTGTTATATTTATTTAATAAACTCTTTAAGGTTTTTAATGCTACGCTTGAGAGCCTCGATGCAGTCCTCGCTACCCTCGTATTCTATTGAAACGTATCCGTCATAGTTTACGCTCTTAAGAATTTCGATACACTGGGGAACGTTAACGTCGCCCTCTCCTATAACACAGCCTGAAAGCTTGTTACAAGCACGGGTTGGGAAGAACGCATTGGGATCTGCAGGCTCTTCGCCAAACTTTCTCTTCCAGAAATCCTTAGCATGCGCATGGATTGCATAAGGAGCAAGCTTTGAAACTGCCAAAACGGGATCTTCATCAACGCAAGTAAAGTTACCAAAGTCGATAAGCAGACCGAAGTTTTCATGATCCATTGCGTTATAGAAACGCTCAACTCTGTCGCTGTCCTGGAATACTCTTCCGTGGTTTTCGGCAGATGTTTTAATTCCTCTTATACTTGCGTAATCTGCTACCTTACGTGCATTTGCAACGAGAGTAGGTAACATTTTGTCAAAGCTGACTGTTTTATCTCCAACCTTTGTGGATTTAGTAACGTCGTGTCTGAATATGGGTGCGCCGAGAGCTACCGCAACGTCTATTTCGTCGCACAATCTCTTGACCTCTGCCGCATCTTCAACTTCGTTGCCCCAATAAAGATTTGCACCAACAGTATAAGCACAGATTTCTATACCGCATTCCTCGGCTTTTGCACGCAATTCTTTTGCGTAAGCGATCTTTTCTTCTTTTGTGGCTGTGTTAATGCGATCAAAAGGCGTAACCACTATAAATTCGATAGCATCAAATCCAAGCTCTGCAGCTTTTGATACGGTATCCAACATTGACATTTTGCCTTCTTTTATATATCCCCAAAAAGAATATGAACTTACCGCAGTTTTCATTATGTTCCTCCAATAGTTTTCGGTCAAAGTCAAAATTTGACTTGGATTATAAGTTGTTTATTTTCTCTTATCCTATGACAACTTCGTGTCCTGTTTCAGCAGACTTGTAAGCAGCAGAAAGTATCTTCATAAGCTCTATGCCGTCCTGAGTGGGAGAGATGCAATCTGTCTTGCCCTGTATGCAATCAACAAAGTGATTGATTTCATTCTGGAATACGAGAGTGAAGTCGTTGGAAGCATCTGCCTCGATCTCAAGATTTGCCATATAATTATTAGCTTCTGTGATGAGCTTGAGTTTCTTGTCGACTGTAACACCTGCTTTAGTACCAAACAGCTGAATTCCTCCGACATCCTGCTCTATATTCAAGCTAAAGCTTGCTTCTATATGAAGAGTTGCACCGTTGTCGAATCTGACCATAGCACTTGCGAGGTCTTCAACGTCACAGACGTCATTATCTGTTGCACTTGCACTGACGTAACCCTTGGGAGTCTTTATGTTTGTACGAGCGAAAAGCTTCTGATATGTAGAAGCGTAAACAGAGATCGGCTTAGGATTACCCATAGCGTAACGAACGAAGTCGATAACGTGTACACCGAGGTCGATAAGAGGACCGCCGCCCGAGCGTTTCTTGTCTCCAAACCAACCCATCGGGTTTCCGTTACGGCGAAGGTACTGAGCCTTTGCATAATAGATATCTCCGAAATAGCCTGATTCCTGGAAATCCTTTATAAGCTTCATATCGTTGCCGAAACGGCGAACGAATGCGATCATGAGAAGCTTGCCGTTTTTCTCTGCTGCTTCCTGCATTTTCAAAGCATCTTCAAGAGTGTTTGCCATAGGCTTCTCACAGAGAACGTGCTTACCTGCGTTCAATGCAGTAATTGCACAGGGAGCGTGAGCGCTGTTCCAAGTACAAATGCTTACTGCGTCAAGCTCCGGAAGTTTTACCATTTCTTCACAGCTTGTGTAAAGACGCTCAACACCGTACTTCTTTCCTGCTTCATTAAGTCTTTCTTCGTTGATGTCACACAAAGCGTAAAGCTCTACGTCGGGATTGTTCTGATATGACTCAAGGTGTCTGCGGGATATCGAACCCAATCCGATTACTGCTACTTTTAATTTGCCCATTGTTATTTCTCCTTATTATTTATGTAAAATTATGAAATAAGATTCTTAAGAAACGCATATGCGGTTCTGATATCTTTCTCGGGAGTGCCGCCACATTCACGCTCGATTGTAAGGAATCCGTTATAACCTATATCATTCAACGCTGCGAGATATGCAGGGAAATCAACAGATCCCTCTCCGAGAGGCACTTCGCGGAAGCAAGTGATGCTTGCAACGTCCTCGGGAGACTTGATCAAACCATATACCTCTTCGGGGTTTGAGTCTGCAAGCTTTATGCCGTCCTTTGCATGAGTATGAACGATGTAGTCTTTAAGATTGTAAACAGCCTGAACCGGATCATCGCCTGTTACCATTACGAGATTTGCAGGGTCAAGGTTTACAGAAACACCCTTTGATCCGAGAGAATCGAGGAAGTCGCGAAGCACAGCACTGCGCTCGGGGCCTGTTTCGACCGCAAAACGAGCGTTAACGCTGTCAGCATATTCCGCAAGAGAAACACAAGCCTCCTGCATCACCTTATAACGATCGTGATTTTTGTCCTCGGGAACAACGCCGATATGTGTTGTGATGACATTGGTGCCAAGCTCAAGAGCGAGGTCAACTATTCTCTTTGATTTTTCAATACTTTCGGGGTTTTTTGCGGCTTCGCCGAAGCCGTGACCGAGGTCACCGCACACCGCGGAGAAAACAAGTCCGTTGTCTCTTACGATTTTCAAAATTTCTCTCTTGCGTTCGGCAGACATATTTTCGGGCGAGTTTTCACCGTCTGTACAATACATCTGAAGTCCGTTTACACCTATCTCGGCAGCCTTTTTGATTGCCTCGAAGGTATCGATACGAAAGGATTCAACCATCGCACCGATCTTAAAATTATACATAGCTTTTCTCCTTACTTACAATGTAAAATTTAGCCGTTTGTCTAATTATCTAATTATAACAAACATTACCCCTTCGTGTCAAGCATTTTAAGGAATTTTATTCGATAAAAATAAGATTAAAACTCGGAAAAAACATTTTCTCGGGAGCAAAAAAGAGTTTTGTTCATAAAACCGGTCTTTTTTTGAAAAAACGGCTTGCAAATGTTGATTTTTGTTTTTTTCTGTGCTATAATCTTACCTTGTTATAAAATTACTGCTTAACATAAGGAGAAATGTCTTGAAAAATTTTTATTTGAAGCCAAAATTGTTTTCTGTATTGAAAACTTATACGAAAGAGCAATGTGTAAAGGATATTGTGGCGGGAATAATCGTTGCCGTGATTGCACTGCCGCTCTCTATTGCTCTTGCGATTGCATCGGGGGTTGAGCCCGCTTGCGGTATTTACACGGCGATAGCTGCGGGATTTATCGTGTCGCTTCTTGGCGGAAGCACGGTTCAGATAGCGGGGCCGACCGCCGCATTTGCGACGATTGTTGCGGGTATCGTTGCGGCACAGGGAATGGACGGACTGTTTATTGCAACCGTTATGGCGGGAATATTGCTTATTCTTATGGGAGCCCTGAAGTTTGGTGCA
Source organism: Clostridia bacterium (assembly GCA_017550115.1). GTDB lineage: Bacteria > Bacillota > Clostridia > Oscillospirales > CAG-272 > SIG710. Next base: position 21,080 of record JAFYLR010000023.1, read on the forward strand.
CTTATTAAATATATCCCCTATACTATCACGACGGGATTTACCGCAGGTATTGCAGTTACTATATTTATCGGTCAGATAAAGGATTTTCTGGGACTTACGTATGCTGACGGAGTAAGACCTATTGAGACTATCGAGAAGATAGAGGCGAATATTGACGCTATCGGCACTTTCAGCTGGCAAGCACTTTTGGTTGGCGTCGTATGTCTTGCTATTCTTATCGTTTATCCCAAAATTGAAAAACGTGTTCCGCCCTCGCTTATTGCTGTCGTGGTCGCCGCACTTATGGTCAAATTCATCCCCGGAATGGACGCGAACGTAAATACTATCGGGGATCTTTATAATATTCCTATGGGATTGCCGAAGGTGGATTTCGGGGCGATGGATTTCAGCCTTGATAAAATAGTCGCTCTTTTGCCCGATGCTTTGGTTATTGCGGTTTTGGCGGCAATAGAATCTCTTCTTTCCTGCGTCGTTGCAGACCAGATGGTAAATTCACGTCACAACTCAAATGCCGAGCTTGTGGCACAAGGCTTTGCCAATATCGGCTCTGTATTGTTTGGTGGAATTCCCGCAACGGGAGCTATCGCAAGAACTGCGGCGAATGCGAAAAACGGTGGAAGAAGTCCGATCTCGGGAATGGTACATTCTGTTGTTTTGCTTCTAGTTTTACTTATGTTTATGCCGTATGCGGGACTTATTCCGATGCCGGCTATTGCGGCGGTGCTCTTTATGGTAGCTTACAATATGAGCGAATGGCGTAGATTCCGTCGTATAATCAAGTGTGCCCCCGGAAGCGATATTCTCGTTGCCTGTGTGACGTTTGCACTTACAGTTATATTTGATCTTGTGGTTGCCATTGAGGTCGGAATGCTTATGGCGGTGATTCTCTTTATGAAGCGTATGAGCGATAAGACTGAAATTCATATGTGGGACAACGATATAGAGGACGGTCTTAAGATAGGTGAACACGTTAAGGTCGTAGAGATCAACGGCTCTCTCTTCTTCGGCTCCGCCGACAAGATTGGGGCGATAGTTATTGATGAGAATACAGAGTATCTTATATTGCGAATGAGAAGCGTAACGGCACTCGACTCAACGGCGATGAACGCAATAGAAGCTCTTTATGAAAATTGCAAAAAGAGAGATGTTCGTCTTGTTTTGTCGCATGTAAACGAGCAGCCTTTGAAGCTTATGCGAAAGGTGGGATTCGTTGACGCTGTGGGTGAGGATAATTTCTGTGCACATATCGGTGATGCTCTGAAGCTGACCGAAGAAAAGCAGCTGCAAAACGTTTGATATTTGCAAGTGGCAGTAAAAAGGACAGAGAAATTTGAAAATTCTCTGTCCTTTTTTCTTACTTGATTTTGTCAAAAGTCTTTTTGATTTAAGTTAAGTTTATAACGATTTTTCCTTTTCTTTCAGCCATCGCCTTAAAAGAGGCGGCGCCGCCTAAAGAGTAGGAAACGCAAGTGACAACAATATCCGAGGATTTAACAAGCCATTCGTTTCTTTTTGAGATAGCAAATTTAGGGTGGACTTCCTCAAGACCGTCGGGATATATGGTATCGGAGAAATCCTCATAAGAATATTTATTTTTATTGGTTGGTAGATAGGCGAGAACGACGTAATATTTTATGAAAGGGTACTTTTCCTTAAGGCTTCTCAAGGTACGACGTACGATGGTGTCGAAATTTCCTTGATGACCGACGTAAAAGGTATCAACGTTTTTGTTTTCGATAAGGTCGGTTAGAACTTCTTCAAGGTTTGGCAAAATGCTTTCGTTGGTGCTGTGATGACCAAAGAACGTGCAGACCATAATATCCCCCAAAATAAAAAAAGTGCGTTCCAATGAAGGAACGCACCGAAAAAGCGTTTCCCTCAATTGTTGCGACACAATTACATCTCTAAACACGGGACGTTGAAAGAGAGAAAACACCTTTTGCCAAGGTATTTTCCCGCGTTTAGAAAAAAATATGTAATTATGTCGCAGGTACATTATAGCACGATTTGAAAAGTTTTGCAATAGTTTTTTGTTTTACGTGCTGACGGAGGATATTTCTTTTTTGCCGCTTTCTTTCCCCGGCAAAAGAAAGCGGCGGAAAGAAGTGCCGCAAAAAGGGGGATACCCCCTTTTTGATTACCCCGGCGGTATCGACGCCCCTGACGCAAGGCGTCTAATGGGGCTGTCCCCCTATCATTTATCCTTTTTTGAGCAAAAAGAACCGCTCAAAAAAGGGTGAGGGGAGAGGGTTTTGTTTCAAAAGAAACTCTTTCAAGGTGATATACAATATCGGGATCAAAGGGCGACGCCCTTTGCCGTGCAGGGGTTTCCAAAGGGGGCCGCTTCGTCCGGAGTAGGCCCACTTTGGCGGCTTTCTTTGGTTCGTTTCTGCAGCTGTTGGCAGAAATGAACATAGAAAACGCTTCGTTTTTTCAGAATGACAGTTAGAGTTCTTCTCCCGACGAACAGAACGGGCGTGATACTTCAGTTAAGAGTATCACGCCCGAGTTTTTTATTCAAGTTCAAATGAGCCTGTATAGAGCTGATAATATTTGCCTTTTTGTGCGATCAGATCGTCGTGCGTTCCGCGTTCGATGATGCGTCCGTGCTCAAGAACCATTATAACGTCGGAATTACGGACGGTTGAAAGACGGTGTGCAATAACGAACACAGTCCTGCCCTTCATGAGAGCATCTGTTCCCTTTTGAACTATTGCCTCTGTTCTTGTGTCGATAGATGAGGTTGCCTCGTCAAGTATCATAACGGGCGGGTCCGCAACGGCTGCTCTTGCTATTGAAATGAGCTGTCTCTGCCCTTGCGAGAGGTTTGCACCGTTGCCGGTCAAGAGTGTGTCATACCCCTTTGGCAGACGCATGATAAAATCGTGTGCATTTGCAAGCTTTGCGGCAGAAATACATTCTTCATCACTTGCATCAAGGTTTCCGTAACGGATATTTTCCATAACCGTTCCCGTGAAAAGATTTGTGTCCTGAAGAACGATTCCGAGCGAACGTCGCAGGTCGTCTTTCTTTATTTTGTTGATATTTATGCCGTCATATCTGATCTTTCCGTCGGCTATATCGTAGAAACGGTTGATAAGATTGGTGATAGTTGTTTTTCCCGCACCTGTTGCACCGACGAATGCGACCTTCTGTCCGGGTTCTGCATAAAGGCTGACGTCGTGAAGAACTATTTTATCTTCAACATAACCAAAGTCAACCTCATTTAAGCGAACGTCGCCTCGAAGTCGGGTGTAGGTCACAGTACCGTCCGCACTATGCGGATGCTTCCATGCCCAGATGCCCGTACGTTCCTTGCATTCAACAAGCTCACCGTCGACCTCTTTTGCATTTACAAGCGTTACGTACCCCTCGTCAACTTCACTTTCTTGGTCAAGCAGTGAGAAAACTCTGTCCGCACCCGCAAGAGCCATAACTATACTGCCTACTTCCTGCGAGACCTGAGAAACGTTGGCACAGAACTGTCTTGTCATACCGAGGAACGTAACGACGACCGAGATAGAAAGGAGAAGATCTCCCGTTACGAGAGCGTATATCGAAAAATTGGGAACACTAAATACCTGAAGCAAAAGTCCGCCCCAAAAGGTTGCGAGGACGTACATTATATTGCCTATGTTGCCCATGATCGGCATAAGGATATTGGCGAAGCGATTTGCTTTGTCAGCGTCCGAGCGAAGCTGCTCGTTGAGAGCGTCAAAATCAGCTTCCGTCGCTCTTTCGTGGCAGAAAACTTTCACTACCTTTTGTCCGTTCATCATTTCTTCTATAAATCCCTCTGCCGCAGCGAGAGATTTTTGCTGACGTATGAAATATTTCGCACTGTTTCCACCGACTGTTTTAGTTACAAACAGCATAGAAATAGCACCGAGAACGACCACAAGCGTCATCCAAAGGCTGAAATATACCATAATGCCGAAAAGAACGACAAGGATAAGTGCACTTGAAAAGATATTTGGCAATGATTCTCCGACGAGCTGACGCAGAGTGTCGATGTCGTTCGTGTAATAACTCATTATGTCGCCGTGGCTGTGAGTATCAAAGAACTTTATGGGCAGCTTTTGCATCTTATCAAACATTCTTTTACGCATCTTGCAAAGGAAGCCCTGCGTAATTATAGCACCCAGACGCTTGAACGTAAAGGAGCAGATAAGCCCCACCGCATAAATACATACCATAAGAGCAAGAGATGAAAGTATCTCGGGTGCGATGCTTTCGTAAACGGCTCTATAGTTGTCCGTTCCGCTTTCCTTTATCGTTGTAAGCCCCTTTTCGATGTATGAGGCGATAGTTTGGATATAAACGGCAGGAGCGGTGCTAACAAGTGCAAATATTGCGATAAGAGCAATTTCGATAATAAGTAACCATTTATAATCTTGGAAAAGGTGCTTCAACAGACGTGGAAGAACTCCTTTTTTCGCCTTTGGCATTTTGTTTTTCATTTCTTCGTTATTTTTATTTACACTTTTATTCATCTGAGCTCACCCCCTCTTCGCTTCCCTTTATCTGAGAGGTATATACTTCTCTGTATATCTCGTTATTCTCGAGCAACTCACCATGAGTTCCGATGCCGTCTATTTTGCCTCCGTCAAGAACGATGATAACGTCCGCGTCCTCGACCGAGGATATTCTCTGGGCGATAATAAACTTAGTAGTGTTCGGGATCTCTTCGCGGAATGCTTTACGAATAAGTGCATCGGTTTTAGTATCGACAGCGGAAGTAGAGTCGTCAAGAATGAGGATCTTCGGCTTTTTGAGCAGGGCTCTTGCGATACAAAGTCTCTGCTTTTGACCTCCCGAAACGTTCGAGCCGCCCTGTTCTATATAGGTGTCATATCCGTCGGGGAAGGATTGTATAAATTCGTCTGCCTGAGCAAGACGACAGATCCGTTTCAGTTCTTCATCGTCGGCTGTGGGATCGCCCCAGCGCAAGTTTTCCTTTATTGTGCCCGAGAAAAGCACGTTTTTCTGCAGAACAACGGCAACGTTGTTGCGGAGTGTGTCAAGATCGTATTTGCGAACGTCCTCTCCGCCTACCTTTACACACCCCTCGGTGACGTCGTAAAGACGGGAGATAAGATTGACAAGTGAGGTCTTTGAGCTTCCCGTTCCGCCTATAATGCCTACTGTTTGACCACTCTTTATATGTAAATTGATATTTTCAAGCGCCATTTTTTCTGCGTCATTGCTATATTTGAAGCTGACGTTCTCAAAATCAACGCTTCCGTCGGAAACCGAGGTAAGAGCATTTTCGGGACTTGTCAGAGAGCTTTCCTCGCTCAAAACCTCAATGATTCTGTGTGCTGATTCTGCAGAAATCGTTATCATAACGAAGACGAAAGAAATCATCATCATGCTCATAAGCACCTGCATCGAATACGTTATCATACCCGAGAGAGTTCCGAGGCCGAAACGTACGCCGCCGCTTGTGATCGCGAGCTTCGCACAGAAGAAGGAGATTAGCAGCATTGAAGAATACATACAAAACTGCATTATAGGAGAATTGAGAGCGAGAATCTTTTCTGCCCTTGTAAATCCTGCGCAAAGCTCATCTGATGCTTTGGCAAACTTCTTTTTCTCGAAGTCCTCGCGAACGAAGCTTTTTACGACTCTCATTCCCTTTACATTTTCTTGAACCGATTCGTTCAGGGCGTCGTATTTTTTGAATACCCTCTTGAATATCGGCATGACCTTGAAGATTATTGCAAAAAGAGAGAAGCCGAGAATGGGTATAATGACGGCAAATATCCACGCGAGATTTCCTCCGAGACGAATAGACATAATAAAGGCGAATATCAGCATAAACGGACATCTTACCGCCGTTCTTATTATCATCATAAACGCCATTTGTACGTTTGTGACGTCTGTTGTCAGACGTGTAACAAGGCTCGGCGTTGAAAACTTGTCGATGTTTGCAAACGAAAATTCCTGAACCTTATAAAAAAGGTCGTGACGCAGGTTTTTGGCAAAACCCGTTGCCGCATCGGCACAAAATCTTCCGGCGAGAATGCCGAACGTGAGCGAGAGCATAGCAAGGGCGATAAGTATTCCGCCAAATGTAAGTATAGTTTTCATACCGCAGCCGTCTTGTATTTCGTTTATAAGCTCTGCTGTAAGCAGAGGAATAATACATTCAACGACGACCTCAAGCGAAACGATGAGAGGGGAAAGAAGTGCCGACTTCTTGTATTCTCTCACGCAGGAAAGCAGTTTTTTTATCATTTATTATCCTCCGATTGACAAATCTGTTTCTGTTCCTTATATTCTACCACTAAAACACCTTTCCGTCAAGCAAAAACCCGAACGAATATATCGCGTTTTTTTGACTTGTTTTTAGCATTTTTACTGTGTGGTTGAAGCAAAAAAGCAATTACGGTGTCCGTAATTGCTTTTTTTATTATTTGTTATTTGAAAAGGCGGGATATTTCCTTGAATATTTCAAGGATCTTGAAGCGTATCTCGTATTTGCCGCCGGAGCTTGACTCGGTCTCGGTTATTATTCTATATTGCTCGGGAGTAAGACCCGCCGCAATAAACGAGTCTTCAAGAGTTGCGGAATTTTTGACGGAACTTGCCGCCGACAAACAGATTGGCGGGAAAAGTACGCACCACCAATTTTTGCCCTCCGCTTCCCCTATCTTTATCTGAAGCGAAATATATTCTCCGCAGGGAAAAGCTGCCCCCTCATATAATCTTGTCGGGTAATATTCTTCGCTAAAGGAAACGCTTATGGGAGCCGATGAGCCGTTCTCGGAGACTGTTTTCTCGGCGGTTGTCTTATAGCGTTCAAGATTTTTCCCGATTACATCTATTGCTTCTTTTCGGGTTTTGCATTCTGCGAGAAGTGTTTGTGTCAGAGCAACAATATCGTCTCTGACGAGCAGCTTCAGTGCTTGATCTTCTTCGCTATCTGAGTTTGCGAGAACGTGAAGCCGAACGACGCTCTCATATATTTCCTCTTCTCCGTGTATCGGTAAAAGTCCTATTACGAGGGTTAGCGACACGGCGATAAGTAGTACGGCAAAAGCTTTCTTTTCCATATGTGTTTTACGACCTTTCTTTTTGTTGTACCACTATTTTTTGCTCAAAAAGGCAGATTTATTCACTTATTTACATATTTGACAAAAATCTCGGGGGAATGTATAATATGGAGTGTAAAGAATTTATCTGCACACTGTGGCATAGAATAGGATAAGGAGGCGAGAAGATGAAAAGATTAGTACGTTTTTTCGGGCGGACACGCTGTGCCGTGTTGCTTTTGACCATTTTGATACTTATGACCTCCTGTGCGTCGGGAGACGGAACACAGAAAAAATATGCGTCAACGCTTGAAGCTGAGAGTAATTTCTTAACGACGACAGGTCTGCTCAATCCCGACTCCGAGATACGAGGAGTATGGATAGCGACGGTCGGAAATATAAACTATCCGTCAAAGAAAGGGCTTTCTGCCGCAAAGCTTAAAGCGGAGCTTGACGCTATCGTTGAAAACTGCTCTGAGCTTGGGATAAACACGATATTCTTTCAAGTGAGACCGGCAGCCGACGCCCTTTATCGCTCTGAGCTTTTTCCCTCGTCTGAATTTGTATCGGGTGAGCAAGGGAAAGCACCTGAAGGCAATTTTGACTCGCTGGCTTATCTTATTGAGATAGCAAATGCACAGAAGATCAATGTTCACGCATGGGTAAATCCTTTGAGAGTAACATACGGAAGTGTAAAATACCCCAAAACCGACGTTTCTGCTCTGGCGGAAGGTCATATTGCACGTAAAAATCCCGATTGGGTGATAGCGTATGATGACGGTAAGCTGTATTTTGATGCAGGTAACCCTGCCGTGAGAGAGTATATCGCTCTCGGAGTTAAAGAAATTGTGGAAAACTACGCTGTTGACGGAGTGGTTTTTGATGACTATTTTTACCCATACCCGACAAAGACAGACGGTGTTTATGCGGTCTTTGATGACGATGCTTCGTATAGTGCGTATGGCAACGGTGCCGAGCGAGATGATTGGAGAAGAGATAATATAAACAAGCTCGTGAAGGCTTGTTATGACACGGTGAAGAACATAAATAAAGAATGTCTTTTCGGCATATCTCCCTTTGGCATTTGGCGTAACGGCGAGGGAGGAAGTGACGGCAGTGCGACAGCAGGTCTTGAAGCATATGAATCGCTTTACTGTGACGCTATCTCATGGGCAGAGGGCGGATACGTTGACTATCTCGCCCCTCAGCTTTATTGGCGTTTTATTACCAAAGTCGCGTCATACGGAGTTCTGTCTGATTGGTGGAACTCAATGCTTGACGGAACGGGCGTAAAGCTCCTGATAAGCCACGCCGCCTATATGTACGAAGAATGGGAGACCCCTGCGGGCGAGCTTACCTCGCAGATAGAATATTCCAGAGAGGCTCTTGCGTACAGAGGAAGTGTGCTTTACGGATACGCGGCAATCACCGCTGACGCAGAAAACATTAAAAGTGAAATATCCGAGCTTTTCTCGGACGAAATAATATATTCAGATCCGACAACGAATTTTAAGAAGCTTTATCTTTTGGGGATAAGCGACGGAATGACAACGAGCGATATATCCTTGACCGTTTCGGGACGGTCCGATCCAAGCCTTTCGCTTGAGGTGAACGGTGAGAGGGTGAATCGAAACAAGGACGGTAGCTTTACGATAGAGCTTTCTCTTTTGGTGGGTGAAAACCGATTCGTTTTCAAGTGCGGAGAAGAGATGATTTCATATACCGTTACAAGAACAAAGAAGAATTAGAATAAAAAGAAAACGGCTGATTTTCTGTGCCTTTACACAAAATCAGCCGTTTTTTATATTAGTTTTGCGACATTTTTTTAATATCGTAAGGGGTGGTTTGGTAAACGAAATAGTTTAGCCAGTTTGAATAGAGAAGATTTGCGTGTGAACGCCAACTCACGATAGGTTCTTTCGTATCATCGTCATTCGGGTAATAGTTTTTCGGCACCGATATCGGCAGTCCTGCGTTTTTGTCACGCAGATATTCCTTTTCGAGAGTTCTTTGGTCATATTCGGAATGACCTGTTATGAAGAATTGTCTGCCGTTCTTTGAGTAAACGGCATAAATACCTGCCTCCTCGGAAGACGCCAAAATATTGAGGTCGGGAATTTTCTCTATATCCTCACGGAGCACTGTTGTGTGACGTGAATGGGGTGCGTAAAAAACATCGTCAAAGCCACGCAGAAGAATAGAACGTGAGTAATCTGCCGTATGCGGAAAAACTCCAAAAAGCTTTTCGGGCAGAGGGTGTTTTTTAACCCCGTAATGATAATAAAGTCCTGCCTGTGCTCCCCAGCAGATATGGAAGGTGCTGTGAACGTGAGTTTTTGACCATTCCATAATAGAGCAAAGCTCCTCCCAATAGTCAACCTCCTCAAACTCCATTTTCTCAACGGGGGCTCCCGTTATTATCATTCCGTCAAAATATTCGTCCTTGTAATAATCAAAGGTACGGTAGAATGACGTCAGATGCTCCTCTGTGACGTTTTGGGATTTATGTGTTGCCGTATGCATCAGCTTCAGCTCCACCTGAAGCGGAGAGTTACTGAGAAGCCGTGCGAGCTGGGTTTCTGTGTCGATCTTTGTCGGCATAAGGTTAAGCAACAGGATACGTAAAGGGCGAATATCCTGTGTGATAGCACGGGTCTCTGTCATAACGAAAATGTTTTCGTTTTCGAGAACTCGTGTAGCGGGCAGCTCGTTAGGTATTTTGATCGGCATATCTTTTACGCCCTCAATGCAGCGTCAAGATCGGCGATAAGGTCTTCCGCACTCTCAAGACCGCAGGACAGACGTACAAGCTCCGGACGAACGCCTGCCGCCGCGAGCTCTTGGTCATTCAACTGACGGTGAGTAGCCGATGCCGGATGCAGACAACAGCTGCGTGCGTCTGCAACGTGAGTTTCGATCGCAAAGATCTTGAGTTTTTTCATGAAAGCTTCAGCCGCTTTTCTGCCGCCCTTAACACCGAAGCTTACAACTCCGCAAGACCCTTTCGGGAGATATTTCTTTGCAAGATCATAATATTTATCGCCCTCAAGCGAAGGGTAGCTTACCCAATCGACTTCGGGATGATTTTTCAAGAACGAAGCCACGGCGAGTCCGTTTGCACAGTGGCGTTCCATACGCACGTGCAGACTCTCAAGACCGAGGTTTACAATGAATGCACTCTGAGGTGCGGCAGTACAGCCAAAGTCACGCATAAGCTGTGCGGTTGCCTTGGTTATGTATGCACCCTTGCCGAATTTTTCGGTATAAACTATACCGTGATAACTGTCGTCGGGCGTGCAAAGTCCGGGGAATTTTTCCTTGTGTGCTGTCCAATCGAAGTTTCCTGAGTCCACTATCGCACCGCCAACCTGTGCACCGTGTCCGTCCATGTACTTTGTTGTAGCGTGAGTGACGATGTCCGCACCAAATTCAAACGGACGGCAGTTTACGGGAGTAGCAAAGGTATTGTCTATAATAAGCGGAACTCCGTGAGAATGAGCGACTTTTGCAAATCTCTCAATATCAAGGACTGTGAGTGCGGGATTCGCGATGGTTTCTCCGAAAACAGCCTTAGTGTTAGGTCTGAACGCCGCCTCAAGCTCCTCTTCCGAGCAATCGGGAGAAACAAAAGTAAAGTCTATTCCCATCTTCTTCATTGTAACCGAGAAGAGATTGAAAGTACCGCCGTATATTGTTGAGGAAGATATAACGTGATCTCCGGCTGTTGCAATATTGAAAATACTGAAAAAGTTTGCCGCCTGTCCGGACGAGGTCAACATAGCGGCGCAGCCACCCTCAAGCTCACAGATCTTTGCGGCAACAGTGTCGCAGGTAGGGTTCTGAAGACGTGAATAAAAATACCCAGATGCCTCAAGGTCAAAAAGTTTACCCATATCCTCGCTTGTGTCGTATTTGAAAGTTGTGCTTTGATATATCGGTACCTGACGAGGCTCGCCGTTTCCGGGGGTATAGCCGCCCTGAACGCAAATAGTTTCAATTTTCTTTGCCATTTTATATTATCTCCTTACGATAAAAATCTAAATAATACTATAATTATACACTTTGATTGTGCTTTTGTAAAGGGATTACTAAAATTTTTTGATTTCGTGCGTGTTTTTAAGATTTATTGACTTTCGGAGTGCCGTGTGGTATCATTTAAGCAATAAAAGAAAGGAGAGAAGAGATGAGCGTTTGCAATTTGTGCCCAAGAAAATGTGCGATTGATAGAGAAAAGTCGCTTGGATATTGCAGATCGCCAAAGGAAATAATGCTTTCACGTGCGTCTCTTCATTTCTTTGAGGAGCCGCCGATAAGCGGCACAAAAGGCTCGGGAACGCTATTCTTTGGCGGTTGTAATATGCGGTGTGTTTTCTGTCAGAATGCCACGATAAGTCGAGGGGAAGAAAACGGTACGTCGAGGGCTGTGAGCAAGGAAGAGCTTGCTGAATTGATGTTTAGGCTTCGTGATGAAGGTGCGCATAACATAAATCTTGTAACACCTACGCATTATGCCGATTCTATTGCCGATGTTTTGAGCAAAATCAAGAGCGAGCTTAAGATACCGATAGTATATAATTGCGGGGGATACGAGAGCGTAGAGGCTTTACGTATGCTATCCGGTCTTATCGATATTTATATGCCCGATTTCAAATATTTCTCCGCTTCACTTTCCGAGAAATATTCGTGTGCACCCGATTATGCCGAGCGTGCGACAGAGGCACTTTTGGAGATGTATCGTCAGACGGGTGAGGCCGTTATCTCCTCCGAGGGAATAATGGAAAAAGGAGTTCTTGTGCGGCATTTGGTGCTTCCGGGTGCGAGAGCTGACTCAAAAAAGGTGCTTGAGACGATTGCAAAAACGCTTCCGCCCGATAAAATTTTATTGAGCGTTATGCGTCAATACACGCCCGAATTTGCACCGCCTGAGATGAAGGAATTGCGAAGAAAAATAACGAGCTTTGAATATGATTTTGTTTTGAATGAGGCTGAAAAGCTTGGTTTTTGCGGATTTTCTCAAGGGAAAGACTCCGTGTCGCGCAATTATACCCCTGATTTTTTTGAAAAAACTTTTTGATTTTTTGAATAAAAAGCATTTTTTTCTCCAAAACTATTTTCGAAGATAATTTATCTCAAACAATCGATAAATTTTCGGAAAGGAAATAGCATATGTTAATGGACAAGATTTGCTTAGCACTCACAATTGTTGGAGCACTGAACTGGGGAAGCATCGGACTTTTCAAATTTGACATAGTTTCTTGGATTTTCGGCGGACAGGGTTCTCTTTGGGCAAGAATAGTTTATACTCTTGTTGGCCTTGCGGGAATCTGGTGTGTTTCGTTGCTTTTCAGAAACACGGAAGATATCGAGGAACGCACTCATATGTGAGTGAAAGAGAGCCGAAAAAGACCGTCAAAGATGGTGAAAACCTCACTCGACGGTCTTTTGTTTATAAAAATTTTTGTTTTTCTTATGTCCTCTACGCCGGACGGGAGAAGGAAATTTTTTGTTACTTTCTTTCCTCGGCCAAAGAAAGTAACGCAAAGAAGCGCCGCAAAAAGGGGGATACCCCCTTTTTGATTTCCCCGGCGGTATCGACGCCCCTGACGCAAAGCGTCTTGAGGGGGCTGACCTTTCTGTCATTTGTCCTTTTTTGCCCAAAAAGCACCGGGCAAAAAAGGGTACGGAGAGAGGATTTTGTTTCAAAAGAAAGTTTTTCAGGGCGATATACAATATTGGGATCAAAGGGCGACGCCCTTTGCCGTGCGGG
>JAFYLR010000024.1 GCA_017550115.1 Clostridia bacterium
CATAGTAAAACTCATAAGGCTTAAGAATGTCTTCTGTTTCTATTACCAAATTGGCACCGTCATGCAAAAGCTGATTTGTACCGCTTGAATTTTTATTCCCCAGATTTCCTGGAAGAGCGAAAAGGTCTCTGCCTTGCACAAGTGCCCGTCTTGCTGTTATAAGTGAACCGCTTCTTAAATCACCTTCAATAACGAGTGTACCATTTGAAAGCCCGCTAATTATTCTGTTACGAACAGGAAAATGTTGCCCCAGAGGCTTTGTTGTCGGCGGATATTCGGAAACAACCGCACCGTTTTCGATAATTTTATTATATAATTTTGTATGCTCTTTTGGATATATAACGTCAATACCGGAACCAAGCACGGCAATAGTCTTACCGCCGCCACATATCGCACCGCAAGCAGACACCCCATCAATTCCTGACGCCATTCCACTCACGACCGTAACTCCCGCCGCACCCAGCTCATACGCTATTTTATACGCCGAACGCTTACCGTATTCGCTTATTTTTCTTGTTCCCACAACGCCTATGGAGAGAAAATCGTTTACGTTCGGAAGAACTCCTCTGAAATAAAGAACCGCGGGAGGATCTTTTAAAAATCTGAGCTTTGCCGGATAATGCTCCGAAGAATACGTAAGTATCCCTATTTTGTGCGATACGCAATAATCGTTTATAGCATAAGCCTGACGCAAATCCTTATCCGAAAGTGCAGCTATACACTCCGCTTTCAAATCTAACATCTCAAGCTCTTCGGGATCGGCACGGAAAATATCATAAGCTGACGAATACCTGTCAAGCAAATAATGCAGATGCCGACTTGCAACTCCAAGCTTGGTTGCAAGCCATATCCAATATATAGTATCCGACATAACAAACTCCCTTTCTTACTTTTGGTAAAGCTCCCACATACATAAAGAAGCCGCAATAGCAGCGTTAAGTGATTCGGTGCCTTCCCTCATCGGAATATAAACACTTCTGTCACATGCAGTTATCGCTTCTTTGGACAATCCATGCCCCTCATTACCGATAAGAAATACGTCATCGGCAGAAATCTCAAAATCTCCGAGTCTAAGTGCATCCTTATCAAGTGCCGTCGCAAACACACGGCGTCCGCAGGCTCTTACCTCACCTATCGTACAAACAAAAGAATCAGCACTTAGGGTTTTCACCTTGAAAATAGCACCCATTGCCGCCCTTACAGTTTTGGGATTGTAAATATCGGCACAATCATCGCTCATTATTACATATTCTACCCCGAATGCTGCGGCACTACGAAGGATAGTTCCTAAATTTCCCGGATCTCTTATAGACTCGAGCATCAGAGCTTTTGAGCAGCACAAAAGCACACTGTCTTTTTCTATTTTACCTTTTTTATGAAAATTGTCAATATATTTTGCAACAGTTATAACACCCTCGGGTGACTTTTCTTTCGACAGTTTTTCAAAAGCCGAGCTTCCAAGCACCACAAGAGTTCCTTTACAAACTACCGTTTTTTCTCCTAAAAAGTCATCTATCGCCGCCATAATGTGCGAATATTTATCCTCTCTTACGAGGATATATTCTATCTCTGCACCAAATTTAAGTGCTTCACACAACAGCTTTATTCCGTCAAATCGAAAAAGACTTTCAGCGTCACGATGCTTTTTTTCTTCAAGCTTACCGATACGAACCACAAGAGGATTGCTTCTTGCGCTTATTGTTTCGGTACTGCGTTTAATTTCAAGCGGCATAAAACCCCTCCCGATAATTCTGCATATAAAAATATCGTTTTTTCAGAGACTTTATATAGTCTCCACAGCCGTTATTTATATCATTGAACACTCTTCCAATTATGACAAAAACCCGGTAAATACCGGGTTTTTAGTTCATTAAAGCGCAGCTTTAGCTTTTTCTGCGAGAGCCGCAAAAGCGTCCTTGTCGGAGATTGCGAGCTCTGAGAGCATCTTTCTGTTAAGATCTATGCCAGCCTTCTTGAGACCGTGCATAAATGTTGAATAGTTCATTCCATTAACTTTAGCCTGTGCGGAAATACGGGCGATCCAAAGTCTTCTGAAATCTCTCTTCTTCATCTTACGGCCGGCAAAAGCATAGTTGCCGCTCTTCATTACGGCTTGCTTTGCCATCTTGAAGTGCTTACTCTTAGCACCCCAATAACCTTTCGCAGCCTTTAATACTTTATTTCTTCTCTTGCGCGTCATGATCGCGCCCTTAATTCTTGCCATTTTTCAATATCCTCCTAACTTAAATTTGCGCTCTTACTTCTGAATGAGCTTTCTGATGTTTGCTGTCATAGCGGGGCTGAGATATGCGCCTGAACGCAGGAATCTCTTACGCTTTGCGCTCTTAAGACCGAGGTTATGACGATGTTGGCAGTGGTTGATCTTTACCTTTCCGCCTCCGGTAACGGAAAATCTTTTAGCCGAAGCTTTATGTGTCTTGATTTTTCCCATTTTACATTTCTCCTTTTTGAATAAAATTCTATATCATACAGACGCGCGGACGGCAATGGGATTGCCGATGCCGAGTCCCTGTAAATGAACTTTTTGATTATTTCGCGGACTTCGCGGGCACGATTATCATGCTCATAAAACGTCCCTCTGTCGAAGGCTTTTTATCTACAGTACCAAGCTCGGAAACGCTTTCGGCAAATCGATCAAGAATTTCTTTTCCGATCTCCATATGACTCATTTCACGGCCTCTGAACTTAACAACAACACGTACCTTGTTGCCGGCACCGAGGAAACGCAAAGCATGGTTCACTTTTGTCTCAAAATCATGCTTGTCAATGCGGCACGAAAGCTGAACCTCCTTGAGTTCAACAGTCTGCTGCTTTTTGCGAGCTTCCTTTTCCCTCTTTTCCTTTTCAAAGCGGTATTTACCGTAATCCATAATACGACAAACCGGCGGTTCTGCCTGTGCTGCCATCATAACAAGATCCAATCCCTTGTCATAAGCAAGCTTGAGAGCTGCGTCGCTTGACATAATACCAAGCTGCTCTCCGTCGTCTCCAACGACACGAATCTCCTTCGCTTTGATTTCTTCGTTGATGGGCGTTTCTTTTGTGCTGATAATTATGCACCTCCGAAAATAAATTTGTTATAGAAAGCAGATGTTCGCACAAAAAAATGCGAGGATAGCCTCCCCGCACAAAGATCCCCTTACTTTTAGCAAAATAAGAGAAAACATATCAACGCCTGCTCGCGATGCGGCAGGGTGAGAGCGGAGAAACGCTCTACTTTATTCTGTGACATTATACCACCTCCCTTTCTGTTTGTCAATAGATTTTCCGATTTTTTTCAAATATTTTTTCGAGAAAAAATTTTCAAAAAAACAAGAAATATCTTTTGTGCAAAATCATCAAATCGAAAAACGTCCAAAAAACAACTGTTTGCGGTTTTTTTACCATCAAAAAAACCAAATTGTCTGCTTTTTTTGATTTTTCGACAGCAAAAAATCGTCATTTTTGATAATTTACAAATCAAAAATTTTGCGTTATAATATTCGCATAAGCACGGCGACCACCGATACGGCGGAATATCAATCTCATGATATCAACACGCTCGATCGGTCTCGTTCCGTGCGTTTTTGTTTTGTTTATATATAATAATTGTAAACAAATTTATAAAAGTGTGGAAATTGCAGTTAAAATGTGATATAATATTTAGAATAAAAATATTTTTTAAGAAAGGTCGTCTCTGGAGCAGACGAAGTTTATAAAGATCCCAATGACTACCATAGAAAAAATCGAATCCCTTACCTTACCCGTAATAGCACTGCGAGGCTTAGTTGCCTTCCCCGCCGTTACGTTGAACTTTGAATGTACGGAAGAAAGCACTCTCTCTGCGGCAAACGCCGCTATCGAGAACGACTCATACGTACTTCTTCTCGCAAAAAAAGATATAGCAGATCCTGCGGTCAAGATAGAAAACTTGTACAAAGTAGGAACCGTGGCAAAAATAAAGCAATCGGTAAAAACTCCCGAGGGGAATATCAGAATAATCACCGAAGGACTTTGCCGTGCAAAAGTAAGCGATATAAATCCTTTTGCAGACTATCTTATCGCTGATGTTATCTGCAAAAAAATAAGTCTTTCCGAAGGAGATCTCAAAGCTCAGGCTATGATAGATCAGGCTCTGAAGCTTTTGGACAAGATGACGAGCTATCTTCCCGCATCAACAGACGATCTTCGCTTGAAGGCAAAATCAATAAAGAATCCCGGTTTGCTCGCGGATTTTATTGCCGCAAACGTTCTCGCAAAGCACGAGGACAAACAGGCTATACTCGAAAAATTCGAGCCGATAAAACGTCTTATGACCCTTCTTCAGATAATGGAAAAAGAAATCGAGATTCTGGAATTTGAAAAGGAGATCCATCGTTCCGTCAGATCCCGAATATCGAGCAATCAGAGAGAATATTATCTGAGAGAAGAGATGAAAGTCATTCAGGACGAGCTCGGTCACTCAGATCACTCTGACGCAGATGAATATTATGAGCGAATAATGTCGGCAAAGCTGCCAAAGGAAGTCGAAGAGAAGCTTCTCAAAGAGAACGACAGACTCGCAAAAACACCTTTCGGCTCGGCTGAGGCGGGAGTTATACGTTCTTATCTCGATACTTGCCTTGAGCTGCCTTGGACAAAGCAAACAAAAGACAGAGTCAGCGTAAGTGCGGCAGAAAAGATACTCAACGCCGACCACGACGGACTTGAAAAAGTAAAAGAACGTATTCTTGAATTTCTGGCAGTAAAGCAGCTCAATCCCGATCTTAAAAATCAGATAATCTGCTTAGTTGGCCCTCCCGGTGTAGGTAAAACCTCTGTTGGAGCATCTATAGCGCGTGCGATGAATCGCAAATATGTACGTGTGTCTCTTGGCGGTGTCAGAGACGAAGCCGATATCAGAGGCCACAGAAAAACGTATATAGGAGCAATGCCCGGAAGAATAATAAATGCGATGACACAGGCAAAGGTGAAGAATCCTCTTATTCTGCTTGACGAGATCGATAAGCTCACCTCCGATGCGCACGGCGATCCTGCGTCTGCTTTGCTTGAGGTACTCGACTCGGAGCAAAATCATTCTTTCAGAGATCACTTTATTGAGTTGCCGTTTGATCTTTCCGAATGTGTGTTCATCGCAACCGCAAACACACTTGACACAGTTCCAAGACCTCTTATCGACCGTATGGAAGTTATAGAGCTTAAGACCTATACCCGTCAAGAAAAACTTCAAATTGCAAAAAATCATCTCATTCCAAAGCAGCTCCGACGCCACGGACTTAACAAAAAGACGGTTTCTTTGGCAGACAGTGCAGTTCTTGAAATAATTGATTTTTACACAAAAGAAGCGGGCGTTAGAAACCTAGAACGTATAATTGCCGATCTTTGTCGCAAAGCCGCAAAGAGAATACTTTGCGAAGATGACGTCAAGAATATAAAAATAACAGATAAGAACGTCTCCGATTTCCTTGGAGCAAGAAAGCTGCTACCCGACCGTATTTCACAAGAAGATGAAATAGGAACGGTCAACGGCCTTGCATACACGGAAGTTGGCGGAGATATGCTCAAAATAGAGGCGGCAATTCTTGACGGAAGCGGAAAGATCGAGTTGACAGGCTCACTTGGGGACGTTATGAAGGAGTCTGCGCAGATAGCTGTCAGCTACGTGCGTTCTATCACAGACGAATATCCCATCGAAAAGGATTTCTATAAAACCAAGGATATACATATCCACTGCCCTGAGGGTGCTGTACCTAAGGACGGACCGTCAGCGGGAGTTACAATGACGACAGCACTTGTCAGTGCTCTTACGGGAATCCCAGTAAAGAGAGACGTCGCTATGACGGGTGAGATAACACTGCGAGGAAACGTACTTGCAATAGGCGGTCTTAAAGAAAAGACTATGGCGGCATACTCTGCGGGAGTAAAGACCGTATTTATCCCCGCCGACAACATGCGTGATCTGCCCGAGATCGATCCTGTCGCAAGGGAAAACCTTAATTTTGTTCCCTGTAAGCGAATCGAGGACGTTCTTGCAGGAGCACTTTGCCGTTAAAACTAATCAGGAGAACAATATGGCTCTTAATACACAAAACGTAAAGCTTCGCATCTCTGCGGGACAGCCTCATCAGTTCCCAAGGGACGCTATACCGCAGGTGACCTTTTCCGGACGCTCAAACGTCGGAAAAAGCTCACTTATAAACACCATGCTCGGCAGAAAAAGTCTTGCCAGAGTAAGCTCGGCCCCCGGAAAAACGGTGACTGTTAATTTCTACGATATTGACGGGAATTTGTTTTTTGTTGACCTGCCCGGATATGGCTATGCAAAGCGTACATTTACAGAAAAACAGCAATGGTCGGCCCTCACAGACGGATATTTTACAAAAAATGCGAACATAGACCTTCTGTCACTCATCGTTCAACTCATCGACATAAGAGTAGGGATTACGGCAGACGATAAAATGATGATAGATTTTATTACGCAGTCCGAATTGCCGTTTATAATCGTAGCAACAAAATCCGACAAACCGAACAAAACCGACAGAGCAAAAAAGCTTGCCGAAATTGCGTCACATCCAAGTGTTCCCGAAGGTACGCCCATAATCCCCTTCTCCTCACTTTCAGGCGAGGGAAAGAATGAGCTTTGGCAACAGATACAGCTATTTACAAACGTAAAGTAAACCACGGAGGAAACTATGCTCTTTGATCTGTTTTCCGGAAACAAAGATTCTATTATTTCGATACTGTTAAGCATACCTGTAATTATATTCGCGCTTTCGTTTCATGAGGTGTCACACGGATATGTAGCTTACAAAATGGGTGATCCTACAGCACGAAATCTCGGCCGTCTTACTCTCAACCCCTTAAAGCATTTAGACCTTTTGGGTACTCTCTCGATGTTGGTATTCGGATTCGGCTGGGCAAAGCCTGTACCGATAAATACGAGAAATTTTAAAAATTCACGTGTTGGTATGGCACTCACGGGGATCGCAGGCCCTATATCGAATTTTATTTTAGGCGTCATATCCTGTATTCTTTTCGCCATATCAAATACCGCATATATTTATGTACTATTTAATCGAGGAAGCGAAAACATCGTTTCGATTATATATGCAGTTACGCTGCTGTTTTATATCTCAGCAATTCTCAACTTCGGTCTTATGGCATTTAACCTTATACCCGTTCCGCCATTTGACGGATCAAGATTTTTCTATCTATTCCTGCCGAAAAAATGGTATTTCAAGGTCATGCAGCACGAACAAACGATAATGATAGCAGTCCTCATAGGCTTTTTCGCTCTTTCCTATTTCGGATATAGTCCTATTTCATACATTGCAAGAGGCCTCTTTGAGCTAATTGCAGAACCTTTTTTGAACATCAGCCAAAAAATAGTCTTTGGAGTCTGAATTTATGGAAGCACTAACGTATAAACTTGACGCATTTGAAGGACCGCTTGATCTGCTTTTAACGCTTATCGACAAAAACAAGGTCAGCATAGCAGACATACCGATAGCGATCATCTGCGATCAGTATATGGAATATATCGCCGAGGCAAAAAATCTCGATATGGAGATAGCCGCCGAGTTCATCGTTATGGCGAGTGAACTTATGTATATAAAAAGCAAGTTGCTACTGCCGAAAATAAGCGAGGAGGAAGAAGATCCCCGAGCAGCTCTGGCAGATGCCCTGCTCCGTTATAAGCAGGCAAAGGAAGCGGCTCAAAAAATGGCTCCTCTTTATGCACTCTACAGCGGCAGAATGATAAAGGACACAGATGAAATATCTATTGATAAAACGTATATAAGCGATCAGGACGTAAATAAACTGTTTGAAGCAATGAAGCACATCATTATGCAAAACAGCGTTATTGAGAAGGCAGAAAGGACGCATTTCACACCGCTTATTCAAAAACCGATAGTCTCGGTTGAGCTAAAAATAATCGAGATCCTTGAGACACTTGAAAGGAAAGAATCGGCTTCTCTGCGTGAGCTTTTGTGTGGCTCTGCTTCACGAGCAGATCTTATAGCCTCTTTTATGGGAATTCTTGAGCTTATAAAGTTGGGAAGAATTCTTATACAAGAAGAATCCGACGACCGCGAAGACAGTGTCCATGACTCAAATACAGTATTCTATCTCAACCCGAATACCGAAAACTCAGAAATGAAACTCGAAAACGATATTTGAAACGGAAGGATAACATAAAAGTGGAAAACTCACAAGCTCCCGTCATATCCGATATTGAATCGGCAATAGAAGCGATATTGTACGCCGCAGGCTACCCGATAAGCTACACGAAGCTTTCAGAAGTTCTCGGAGTAGGCGTAAAAGACGTTAAAAGGATCGTAAAACTTATGTCGGAGAAATACAACTCCGATAAAGAAAATCACGGAATAACTCTTTTAACTTTTGACGACAGTTGTCAGTTCTGTACAAAGGAAAAATTTGCACCGTACATAAGAGAAGCACTCGGAATACGCAGAGGCGGAAATCTCTCGGCGTCATCTATGGAGGTTCTCGCTATAGTTGCTTATAACCAGCCTGTTACCCGTGCATTTATAGATACCGTAAGAGGTGTGGACAGTGCTTATGCAGTCGGATCTCTTGTAGATAAAAATCTTATTGAGGTATGCGGAAGACTTGACGCCCCCGGCAAACCTATGCTATACGGAACAACGGAAAACTTTCTGCGTGTGTTTGGTATAAACTCACTCTCGGAGATGCCCGAGGTCGAGTCTTTGCCGATCGCAAACGAGGCGATGCTCTCCGACGGGGTTCAGCAAACGGCAGAGATATACATACCGCCACAAAACGCAGATGCTGTTGAGGAAGAAAACGAATAAAACCAAATTTTTTCATAAATAATAAAGCAAAAGCAGAAAGGAGCATATGGTGACAGGTCTCTTAATAACACTTTTGATATTACTTATCATAACGCTTCTTTTGCTTATCAGAGTCAAAATTATAGTCGAATATTCGTCAGACGAGGTAAAATTAGGCTTAAGGATACTCGGTATAAAAATATCTCTCATGCCGAGAAAAGAAAAGAAGAAAAAAGTTCGTCTGAAGGACTATTCATACAAAGCTTTAGAGAAACGCCGAATAAAAGAAGCGAAGAAAAAGGACAAGCCTCAAAAAAAAGAAAGCAAGAAACAGAAGCACGTTTTAAGTTCTCAAAAAGACGCACCTTTCACCGAAAAGTTATCTCTTATAACCGGCATCGTTAAATACCTTATAAGTAGGTTCTTTAGGTATCTTCGCATCGATCTGACTCGGGTTATTGTTGTTGTCGGCTCCTCCGATGCCGCAAAAACAGCCGTTATGTACGGTATTATAAATCAAGGAGTAGCACTTTTGCTTGATATACTTGGTGCTATTACCAATATAAAAAGAAATAAAAAAACCGATATATCGGTAAACCCTGATTTTACAAAAGAAAAAATAGAGGCAGATATAAAATTAGCCTTTTCTCTACAAGTTTGGCAAGCGTTCGCTATTGCCCTCGGTACTCTTTTCCGTTTTATATCAAAAACGATGAACAAAGAAAAAAATAATTAATACTAATATATCATAAGGAAGGACAAAATTATGGCAGAAACAAAAATTTCGGAAGTCATCTCCACTTCTCTTGAAAAATTACGTTCAATGGTTGACGCAAACACCGTTATCGGAAATCCGATAAACACTGAAAGCGGCACAACGATAATCCCGATCTCAAAGATATCAATGGGATTTGCTTCAGGCGGTCTTGATTACAACGGCAAAGATCAAAATCCTTCAAAGCAGCAGAATTTCGGTGGCGGCGGAGGCACGGGACTAAGTATTAGCCCCGTAGGGTTCCTCACAGTTGACAAGAACGGCTCTGTTGAGATGATAAACGTCGGTCAGAACGCTCCTTCCGGTGCCATTGACCAGATAAGCGACCTTCTTGACCGTTCGCCTGACATCATAGAAAAACTTAAGGCTGTTTTCAAGAAAAAAGATAAAAACGAGGATAAGGAATAATACCCTATAACCGTCATAAGAAATACGCCGCGCCGCATATGAATGTTACAAAGTAACATAATGAGGTGAAAGAATGTTTTCTCGCAGGCGTATTTCTCTTTTGCTTGTTTTTATAGTTTGTTTTTCGGCTTTTTGTGTTCCGACTTCATCTGCGGCTTTTGTGTCGCTTGATGTCTCGGCTCAAAGTGCCGTACTTCTTGATGCGAACAGCGGTGACGTTCTGTTTTCAAAAAACGAAAACGAAAGACTGCCTATGGCGAGTACAACAAAGATCATGACGGCACTTGTCGCCATCGAAAACTCCGACATCGCCGATACCGTCTCGGTTGACGCAGAGGCAGTTGGGGTGGAGGGTTCGTCTGTCTATCTGTGCGAGGGGGAGCTTCTCACGATGGAAAATCTTCTTTACGCTCTTTTACTCGCAAGTGCAAACGATGCCGCCGCAACGATAGCGATAGCGGTTGCGGGAAGCATCGAGGCGTTTGCCGATATGATGAATGCAAAAGCAGAAGACCTGGGACTTGAAAATACACATTTTGAAAATCCTCACGGGCTTGACAGCGAAACGCATTATACGAGCGCCCTCGATCTTGCAAAGCTGACGGCAGAAGCCCTCAAAAACGAAACCTTTTCAAAAATCGTTTCAACATACAAGACCACCATTCCTATGAACAGCGGAACACGGGTGCTTATAAACCACAATAAATTACTGCGTACATATAAGGGCGCAATAGGCGTAAAAACCGGCTTTACAAAGCGAAGCGGACGCTGTCTTGTAAGTGCAGCCGAGCGAGACGGACTTAAGCTTATCGCCGTGACAATAAATGCTCCAAACGATTGGCAGGACCATACGGCTATGCTTGATTGTGGCTTTGCCGCATACAAAAAGCTTGTAGCCTTAGGCGATACAGAATATACTGTTTCACTTCCGGTTATAAACGGTAAGGATCAAACAGTTCTCTGCTCAAATGTTTCGCAAATATCTGCAACTGTGCCATCGAATATCGGTATAGAAAACTGCACTTTTACAATAAAGATGCCGCATTTTCTGTATGCCCCCGTCGAGAAGGGCGACAAGATCGGAACTATAGTTTGCTCATTTGACGGCAAGGTCATAGGAGAGAGCGACATCCTCTCACAATATTCGGTTGAAGCAGTCGTATATAAAAAGAGCATCTGGCAAAGGATATGCGATTTTTTCTTAGGTATTTTTTCATGAATTCAATATAAATAAAAAGGATAGTTAATGAAAGAAATTCGACTTCAAAAATATTTCAGCGACGCAGGAATAATGTCACGACGTGCCGCAGAAGCTGAAATTCAGGCGGGGAAAGTCAAAGTCAACGGCAAACCTGCTTTCATAGGTCAAAAAATCATACCGTCAATAGACACCGTTGAATATGGCGGCAAAATTATCGACGGATATGATAATGATAATAAAAAAACGTATATTATGTTGTTCAAGCCGAGAGGGTATCTTTCAAGCGTAGTCGATGACAGAGGAAGAAAATGCGTCACAGATCTTGTAAAAGACGCAGGCACTAGACTATACCCTGTCGGCAGACTCGATATGGATTCGGACGGTCTTTTGCTTATGACGAACGACGGCGAGTTTACGAACAATCTCACGCACCCAAGACACGAGATCCCAAAGATATACAGAGTTAAAGTAAAACCCAAGCCGAGTGCTGCTCAGCTTGATATTTTACGTTCACCTCTTGTAATAGACGGATATAAAATAAAAAGTGTAAAAACCGAGGTTGTCTCAAGCGAAGATGACACAGCGTTACTTGAAATGACGCTTTTCGAGGGCAGAAATCGGCAGATACGCAAAATGTGCGATGCAGCAGAACTGAGAGTCGTATCTCTGACAAGAGTGGCTATCGGCTCCCTTACTCTCGGAACCATCAAACCCGGAAAATGGCGGCATCTCACAGAAGAAGAGGTTTCTTACCTGAAAATCAAAAAATCAATGGAGTAAAAAATGTTAAAAGTTCTACCTATACAATCAAAAGATGAACAGAAAGAAATTTGTGAAAAGTGCGGCGTAAAATATAACGTCGATCTTCTCGCCTATTCCGCAACGCTCGACGGTGAGCTTGCCGGAGTGTGCCAATTCACAATGAATAAGGACGGAGGAAGCATAAGAGATCTTGCATCTGTAAAAGGATGTGAAAACAGCGAGGTGCTATTCGTTCTCGGACGTGCAACTCTTAATTTTATCGACCTTACCGGAGTTCATAAGGCTTATTACGATGCTCCTGTAAATAACGAATTGCTCGTTCGCAGAATAGGCTTTTGTAAGCAGGACGACGGTAGATTTTTTGTTGACCTAACAAATTTCTTCACCTCCCCCTGCCAACACGACAAAAAATAACCCTAATTTCTATATTACCAAATAAAGCACCTTAATAATTGGTAAAAAATTACATATTTCCATAAAAAACTTTGTGCAATATTTTGTTTGGAAATTTGTGGAAATATCTTGAAATTTCTTCCATAATATGTTATTATATTATCGTTACCTAAAGATAACAATTTGGAGGAAGAATAGAATGGATTTAACAGGTAAAAAGAATGCTAAAATACTTATTGCAGATGAAAATGCCCAAGGGAGAACAAAACTGAAAGAAAACCTTATCAATGCGGGATTTCAAAACGTTGAAGAGGCAAACAACGGTGAAGAAGCATTGATAAAAATCGGGAGAATCCACCCCGATGTAGTGCTATCGGACATCTGGCTTTCAAAAATTGACGGAATAGGAGTTTTGCGCAACAGTAAACTCCTCGACTTCGGAAAGGATAAAGCTCCCGCTTTTATTATTCTTTCCATGGTCTCAAATCCGAACATATTCGTTGAAGCAACAAATGCGGGAGCTGAATTTTGTTTGCCAAAGCCTTTTGATTTTGAAAGCTTGAAACAGCATATAGAGAGGATAATAGAGCTAAGAGGACAATCTACAATGCTTTCATCAAAAGCACCCGTATCTTTGGGTGAACCTGATATCGAAACACAGGTAACTCAGATCATACATCAGATAGGTGTACCTGCTCACATCAAAGGATACCAGTATCTGCGAACAGCTATTCTCCTTACCATTGATGACAGCGATATAATAAATTCTGTCACAAAAGTTCTCTACCCTTCCGTTGCAAAAAAATATTCCACCACAACCTCACGAGTTGAGAGGGCTATCCGCCATGCTATTGAAGTAGCTTGGGACAGAGGCGACGTTGATACACTTAATTCTTATTTCGGATATACTATCCAAAATAACAGGGGAAAGCCTACTAACAGCGAATTTATCGCTATGATCGCCGATAATCTCCGTCTCAAATATAAATTATATTAAACTCTATATAAAAACAGCCGTCACGGTACTTTGGCGCTTTGCCAATATCACGAACGGCTGTTTTTTATATTATTTATCCGAAAATGTTTTTATATACGTTTATACAATCATATATAGGATCATACGTCGATTGAGCATGCGCCGTTACCAGCACATATTCGCTTCCGTCAGAAAGCTTTGCGAAACTTGCAAGGCAATGCTTTCCTTCGTTCGTAAAACCGGTCTTTCCGCCAAGGACCTCAGCCACGCCCGACTCATCCCCCGCCATTCTGCTGAACATAGTGCTCGTAAGAAGCAGTCCCTCGGGGTGATATGAGGTAGGTCTTGTCGTATATTGATAAGTTGAAAGTATCTTACGACATTCCTCGATCTGCATAGCATATTCAAGTATCAATGCAATCTCATGTACGGTACTGTAATGATCGTCATCGTGCAGGCCGCTAGGATTGACAAAATGAGTATTTGAAAGTCCCATTTCGAGAACCTTTCGATTCATCATCTCAACGAATTTCTCAATAGAGCCTGCGGTATAAATAGCAAGAGCATCCGTCGCGTCAGCACCCGACGGAAGTATCGCACCGTACAGCATATCTCTTATGGGTACTGCCTCCCCATTTGAGAATACCGCAACGGAAGCACCTGCAATAAATAAGGGCGAGGTTATATCCGAGGTCATAACAAAAGTATCGTCAAGATTTTTGCAATTTTCATAAGCCACGATAAGCGTCATTATCTTCGTCATAGAAGCGGGAAAGATCGTAGCGTCGGGGTTTTTCTGAGCCTTCACGGTGTTGTTTTTAAGATCGATAAGAATTGCGTAATCCGAGCTTATGCTACCTGAAAGCTCTATCGTATCACTTGCGGCCGAGGCATAAAAAACAGAAATCTTGTTCTGATTTTCTTCATTTATATCCTCAGATTGAGTTTCATTTTCAAGTAATGAATCATTCCCCGTCCCAACGTTAACTCGGGAAGCCTCCCTCATATGACGGCTTGTACAAAAAATACCAACGCTTATCATAAGGACTAAAAGTGCGGCAAACAAAGTTACCCAATTAAAATTCTGAGCTTTTGCGGCAGTGCTCGGTGTGTATGTATGAGGACGTGCACTTCTACGCCCATTTTTCACACTATTAGTATTCTGCCCTGCCGTTTGACTTGAGTTGCGACGTCCCGGTGACTGATTATAATAATTTTCGTTATTTCTGTTATTATTCATACTAACTCCAAATTCTCATATTGCATATATTATACCATACTTTTTCCAAAAAATATATCAAATTTTAGTGAACATTTGAAAAACTTAAAATTTTTAATATTGATTTTGATTTTGGGGTATGATATACTATTTATAGTAATACTTAGAATTATCGAAAGGATTATTCTTATGAGCATTTTTCAAAAAATAACCGTAATTATTCCCTCTCTCAACCCCGATGAAAAGCTCATGAAGGTAATTGGCGGTCTTGAGGACGAGGGCTTTGACGATATTATTGTAGTAAACGACGGAAGTGCTAAGGATAAGCTCGTAAATTTTCCCGATCCGAAAGAACACCCCTCTTGTACTGTTTTGACGCATGAAGTCAATCGAGGTAAAGGTGCGGCTCTTAAAACCGCTTTTGAATATTTCCTTAAAAACAGAACGGACAGGCTGGGTGTTGTAACGGTAGATGGTGATAACCAACATCGTCCAAAAGATGTCAAAAGCTGTGCCGAAAAAATGCTTGAAAGCTCCGCACTTGTGCTTGGGGTCAGAGACTTTGATCTGCCACACGTGCCGAAGCGATCAAGAGTGGGCAACAAAATAACTTCTTCGGTTTTCCGTGTTTGCTGCGGTCTAAAAATATCAGACACTCAAACAGGACTTCGCGCCTTACCTTCTGATATTTTGCCGCAAATGCTTGAGGTTTCAGGAGATAGATTTGAATATGAAACAAATATGCTTCTATCACTTGGCACCTATGGCATACGTTATGAAGAGGTAACCATCGAAACGATATACATAGAAGAAAATCAAACATCTCATTTCAGACCTGTCCGCGATTCTATAAGAATATATTCTCTTATACTTAAATTTATCGCAAGTTCGATCATTTCTTCAGGGCTTGATCTTTTGATATTTTTCATAAGCCATTTGCTTCTTGAGGGCGTTCTCGGAGATAGTGCCACATTTGTCTGCACGTTTATTGCAAGAGCCGTATCGTCCGCTTTCAATTTTATAATAAACAAGAAAAAAGTTTTTGGAAGCTCTGCAAGTATAGGCAGCACTGCTGTGAAATATTATGCTCTTGTTGTTGCAATAATGCTAATCTCCTCGGGTTCTGTATGGTCGCTTGGCAATCTGTTTAATATCTCTTCTTCATTTGTTACAACGCTCATAAAAGCAGTCGTTGATATCATACTGTTTATTTGCAGCTTTCGTATTCAAAGAGAATGGGTGTTTGCGGCATCTAAAAAAGGAGAGAAAAATTAAATGGTGAATAAGGATTTATTAGATGCAACTGAAAAATCGGGTGTAACAGATACTGCAAAAAAGCCAAACAAAGATACCAAAGGCATAGGATTCAGCGAAAGTGATTTTCTCGATTATGCTGGATATAAACGAAGAAAACCAAAATCGGAAAATCGCAAATTGGCAAAAAAAATCTTTGGTCGCATAATGATAGTTATAGCATCCTTGCTGCTTTTTGCAATAATTGCGGTTTATGGACTTTGCTTGACAATAGCAACGGGACCGAGTGAAACTGTCAGAAATTTGTTGGTTTTGTCGGCAAAGCAAGCAAGTGCTACAAAATGGGTTCCATCTTTATTTCTTGATGATGATACCATACAGAAAATATTGGCTGAAAGCGAAGAAATAAGCACCGATATAATATCAATAGAAGATTACTACTCCAAAGACGACGAAGAATCAATCGAGCTTGATGAATGGGCAAATGCAAAGGACGGAATGATCTTCAAAACCTTAAAAGGACCTACATATACAGCATATATGCTCATAGTCAAGGACCCTTCGAGAATTTTTGTCGGAGCGTCAAGCAACAACTTCAGCACAAGCGAGAAAGGAAAGAACATTTTTGAAGCAACAGAAGCTTACGGTGCTGTTGCTGCCATAAACGGAGGAGAATTCCCCGACAGTGGTGGAATAGGAACAGGCGAGCATCCTATAGGTCTCACTTATTCCGGTGGAAAATGTGTATGGAACGACGGTACGAGACGTACTTTTATAGGATTTGATATAAATAACAAGCTTGTGGTGTCGGAGAATATGACAAAGGCAGAAGCCGATGCCCTTCAAATAAGGGATGCCGTATCATTTCAAACGGGAAACGTTCTCATCTCATCAGACGGTGAAAACGTTACATTTTACTATGCCGACGGAAATACCGGCACAGCACAACGTACTGCTATCGGACAGAGAGCAGACGGTGCGGTTATATTGATAGTTACGGACGGAAGAACCGCAAGCTCGCTCGGAGCTACGCATAACGACATAATCGACGTTATGGTCAAGTACGGTGCGATAAACGCCGCAATGCTTGACGGAGGCTCGTCTGCTATGATGTATTATGAAAATTACTATGAGAAATATAACTATGACTATGATTCTCTTGACAAATACCAGAAAAAAGGGCTTGTAAACAAGTACAAAGCCTTCACGACACCTCGCTATATGCCCACGTACTTTATGGTAACACCTATGAATGAAGGGGAGGTAAACAATGCAAACTAAGAAAAAACTCCCCACATTCTATTTGGTGCTGATAATATGTTGGGCGGTAGCTCTTGCTCTGCTCGCATCTGCATTGCTTGTGATTCGTACATATCTTGCGGACTATGAAAGAACTCAGCCCAAACATCTTGCCGAAAAGGTTTTTGAAGAATACTTTTCTGACGCGGATTTTGGAGCAATACTCGATTTTTCCGACACTAATGATAGCACGTTTGAGTCAAAAGAAACTCTATCCGGCTATCTTTCGTCTATTGTCGAAGGAAAGGTGCTTTCATATCATAGCATTTCTTCGGGAACTTCAACAGATGTGCAACAATACGTTGTAAAATACAACGAAAATGAAAAAGGCATAAAGATTGCATCGTTCACATTGTCAAAGACAGGTGAAAAAAGCAAAAAAGGCTTTGACAAATATGCACTCGAAGATTTCGAACTGTTTTATCCTACGCCTGAAGCGGTAGCGGTAAAGGTCCCAAAGGGTGCGGTTCCTTATATAAATGGAGTCATGCTTGACGAAAGCTATATAACAGAAGACAACATCGAGTCGGATAGCTGTTTGCATATGCCCGAGGGCGTAGAGGGTATAAAATACACGATTTACACTCTTGAGGGACTTGTAAGCACACCCGATGTTACCGTAAAAAGTGCTGATAATGCACCGCTTAATGTGTTTTACAACGAAGAAGCCAATTGTTATGAGGCAGAACCTGCATACGATGAAGCACTTGCCGCAGAGCAAAGCGAATATGTAATATCGGCGGCAGAGGCTTATGCTGCGTATATGCAAAATGACATCGCATGGGCAAAGGTCTCTCCTTATTTTGAAAAAGGCACGGCTCTTTATAATTCTATACGCTCTACTCTGCTGTGGGCAGTCATCGACCACGACAGTTATCATTTCGAGAATGCTGAAGCAAGTCAGTTCTACCGATATGATGATAACACGTTTTCCTGCAGAGTGAAACTTACGCACGTGCTGAAACGCAGTCGTCTTGAAGACTACCGCGATTATATGGACGTAACCTTCTATTTGAGAAAAATAGATGGCGTATATCGTATATATGACCGTGTAAATAACTAAAAGAGGTTTATCTATGTTTGATCCAATAACAAATTTTGATCTGTCTATACTTGAAGCTATCCAGAGAACAATGAAGTGTGCATTTCTTGATAAAGTAATGCCTATGATAACGGCTCTCGGAAATGCGGGAATTTTTTGGATAATAATAGCTGTAGTCATGTTGTTTTTCAAGAAAACAAGAAAGACGGGACTTATGATGGGTTGTGCGCTCGTGCTCGGTCTGCTCTTTGGAAATTTGACTCTGAAGCCACTAATTGCAAGAATACGCCCATATGACCTGCCCGGTATAAATATCGACCTGCTCGTTGAAAAATCCTCTGAAATATATTCGTTCCCCTCAGGGCATACACTCGCCTCGTTTGAAGGAGCAACGGTACTTATGATAAGGGATAAAAGACTCGGTATTCCTGCACTTGTTGTCGCCGCTCTTATCGCATTTTCAAGACTGTATCTTTATTTTCATTACCCCACGGACATTGTCGGCGGTATAATTTTAGGCGTACTCTTCGGCATATTAGGTTGTCTTATCGTCAACAAAGGCTTTGCGTTTTACGAAAAAAAGAAAGTAAATACGTCTTTATAAATAAGGAATTTTTATGAAAAAACTTTCAACAGTTCTGATACTCGTCGCACTTCTTTTTATTTGCGGCTGTAGTGAAAGCGAACATTCCCCTCTCACCGCACCAAAGTCCCTTATGAGCGACACAATTCATTCTTCGCTTGAATTGGCGCTCGAAGAGCCTTTGCCGCCGGACGTTACTCTGAGCTTTGCAGGCTGTGGAGATAATATTATGTATTACGGCAACTACCGTGATGCCAAAAGCATAGCTATAGCAGGCGGAAGAACGTATAATTTTGCACCGATCTACGAAAACATTCTCTCTATTATCAAAAATGCGGATATTTCATTTATAAATCAGGAAACGCCTACCGCAGGGGAAGAATTCGGATATAATAGTTATCCTCGTTTTAATGCACCTCAGGATCTCGCATATGACATAGTAGAGGCAGGATTTGATATAGTTAATTTAGCTACGAATCATATGCTTGACGCAGGTTCACAGGGGCTTAAAAACACTATTGAGTTTTGGAACACTCTACCCGTAATGACCGTTGGCGGATATCTCGATAATGCCGATTACGAAAATATCCGTATATATGAAAAGGACGATATTTCAATAGCATTCCTTTCGTTCACTTACGGCACAAACGGACTTTCGCTGCGTTCGGGTTATGATATCGTCATTCCATATATAGATGAAGACGAAATACAGATACAAATAGAAGCAGCAAAGGAGCTTGCAGACCTTGTATTCGTATCTATGCATTGGGGAAGTGAGTACAAATTCACCCCCAATACACAGCAAAAATCTCTTGCTAATATGATGGCAAAACTTGGAGTTGACGTGATAATTGGTCACCACCCTCACGTGCTTCAGCCAATAGAGTGGATCGACAGCGGAAATGGAGACGGGCATAGAACTCTTTGCGTTTATTCGCTTGGCAATCTTGCCGCAGAACAGGAGTATGATTATAACCTCGTGGGCGGAATCATAACCTTTGACATTGTGCGCAAGAAAGGCAAGATTTCTATAGAAAATCCTATCCTTGTCCCAACCGTTTACTATTATAACAGATCCTTTTACAAAAATTCGGTTCATCTTATGGAGAACTTCACAGAGGATATGGCAAAGAGCATCGGCCTTTCGTATTACGGAAGATCAACAACGCTTCAAAAGCTTATGTCCTATGTCAAGCAAACTATATCCCCCGAATTTCTCCCCGATTTTATAAAATAAAATATAAAAGCTGACGTATTTTTACGTCAGCTTTTTTGTTTTTATGCTCACTTACGAATAAAAAATCCACCTTCGGAAAAAATATTGAAAAAGAAGAAGATAAAAGGAGTAATATAAGTGGCAAAATCTATCATAAAACTAAACTCCACAATAATATCCGCAGCATCTGTCGTAGGGAAAAAAGAACATGAGGGGCCTCTCGGCCACTGTTTTGATATTCATGACGAGGACGACACGTTCGGCCAAAAAACATGGGAAAAGGCTGAAGCAGAAATGCAAAGAATGGCGGCAAATATGGCTCTCTCAAAATGCGGACTTGACGAGAAAAATATTGACGCTATATTTGCAGGCGACCTTATAAATCAATGCACAAGCTCAGCATACGGATTGCTTGAATACGAAGTTCCGTTTTTCGGTCTTTACGGAGCGTGTTCCACCGCCGCCGAGGGACTGATGTTGGCGTCAATGATGACAAGCTACGGTATATACGACCGTTGCCTGTCAGCGACCTCGTCGCACAACTGCTCAGCCGAGAGACAATTCAGAACACCGCTTGAATACGGTGCCCAACGTCCGCCCACAGCACAGTGGACTGTTACCGGTGCCGGAGCTTTTGTCGTCGGAAATGCAGACAAGGAAACTCTGCCCCAAAGAGCAATAGTTGTTGAGGCATTACCAGGAATTTCTGTTGAAAAAGGGATAAAAGATGCAGGTAATATGGGGGCGGCAATGGCCCCCGCCGCCCTTAACACTCTCTTGCGATATTTTGATGAGAGTGGGAATAATCCGTCCGATTTTGACGTTATAGCAACAGGCGATCTTGGAATTGAAGGAACTTCAATTCTACTTGATCTGCTTCGTGCCGAGGGGATAGAGGCGGAAGGGATTCTCAACGACTGCGGTATGATGATCTTCAGTCAAAAAACTCAGGATACGCACGCTGGAGGATCCGGTTGAGGATGCAGTGCCGTCGTTTTCGCATCATATCTACTGCCAAAATTAGAGCAAGGCGAAATAAAAGATATGCTTTTTATCGGAACAGGAGCACTTATGAGTCCTGACAGTATAAAACAAGGCCTTGGAATTCCCGGAATTGCACACCTACTTCATATAAAGGGGGCGGAGAAATAAATTATGGGAAGCATAATGAATTATATTTGGGCTTTCGTTATCGGAGGTGCTTTTTGTGTGATCGCACAGATCCTCATTGATAAAACGACGCTGACTCCGGCACGAATTTTGGTCTCTTACGTCACAGCGGGCGTGATACTCGGTGCTCTTGGACTTTACGGCCCGCTTGTCAAGTTCTCAGGCGCAGGTGCAACAACGCCTCTCACCGGTTTTGGATATCTTATATCAAAAGGCGTGAAAGAAGCCGTTGGAAAGCAAGGACTTCTGGGAGCACTGACAGGTCCTTTCACTGCTGCCGCGGGTGGAATCGCCGCCGCAATCTGCTTTGGGTATCTTGCCGCACTTGTTTTCAGAGGTAAGCCTAAGAAATAAAAAATAATAGCTGTTGCTCTTGCAACAGCTATTATTTTTTAGCCAACCTCGATAATTCTGCTCTTTGACATCTTGAATATAAATTTATAATATATAATCGTTGTCATGGCACAGGTGACCCAACCTGCAGGATACCCGAGCGCGATTGGGAGTAATCCGTTTGATATATAATTTGAAACGATAAACAAATATAACTGCCTGAATCCAACAAAGGTACAGAGCATTATGACCATAGGAGCTCGACTGTTTCCAGCACCTCTGAGCGCCGCTGAGAAGACCTGATTTATTCCTGTAAAGAAATAGAACGGCGTAATATAATGGAACAAAATCGTTGCATATTTGACAACGTCCGGATCATCATTAAATATTCCTGCAAATACCGATGCTCCTAACATAACTATCACGATAAGCGAAATGTTGGCACAAGCACCCATAAGAAAGCCTATATTAACACCTTTTTTTGCCCTCTCTACATTTCTCATACCGAGATTTTGAGCGACAAACGTCGTAACAGAAAGCGAAATTGATTGAACAGGAAGGAATATAAGCTGGTCAACCTTTGAATATGCAGTCCAACTGCTGAGGGATATCTCCTTCATCGTCTCAGGAGAGAAATCTCCGCCAAGATTAACGTTAGCTATGTAAGACTGAACAAACAAATTTGAAAATGACGTAAGAGCCATTTGAAGTCCCGCTGGAATACCGACCTTTACAACTTTTCCAAGTATCCCAAAATCTATTTTCAGGTCCTTAAAAAATACACGTACACAAGATCGAGTTCGTATAAGCGAAAAGAATGCTAAAGCAGCAGACGTCAACTGTGCAATAACAGTTGCCAAAGCAACACCCACAACGCTCATATCACACCACATCACAAATACCCAGTCCAAAACTATATTTATGATACTTGAGATAACGAGAAAGTAAAACGGACGTTGCGAGTCACCTACCGCACGCATAATACCCGAGCAGATATTATACACCATCAACCCTATCATTCCGGAAAAGTATATCGTCAGATATGATTTTGCGTGAGCAAAAACTCCCGTTTCACCGCCACCGTCAGAACGTAGCATCAGCTTCAGGACATAAGGCGTCATCGCCACACCGACAATGGTAAAAACAACTCCGATAATCAAGGTCATCATCACAGACGTATGCACAGCATCATGCACCTTGTCCTCTTTTTTCGCACCGTAATATTGCGAAATAACAACCCCGGCACCACTCGAAAGTCCCATAAAGAACCCTATAAGTATATTTATGGCGGGTGCAACACTGCCAACCGCCGCAAACGCCGCATTATCTCCCGTCTGACCGATGACCCAAGTGTCAACCATATTGTATAACTGTTGAAACAGATTACCCGCAAGCAACGGCAGAGCAAATTTAATAATATTGCCGGCTATGCCGCCCTGCGTCATATCTAATTCCTGCTTTTTCGGTGCGAAAAAGCGTTTGACCGCTGTCAAAAGATCGCCTTCTTTCAAAAAATTGTGCTTCTGATCTGAAATCTCCCGAAAAAAGATGCCGTAAGCAAGCGGCATCTTTTTTCGGAACACCTTTAATTTTTGTCAATAAACTCTATAAGCTTTGAAAAATCACCATTCGGATATATCGATATATCCTTATTTTCTTTATTGATAATACAGTCTGTTAAAAGGAACACCTTCATACCAAGACTTTCAGATATCATGTCTTCAGTAACGTCATTTCCGACCATAACGCATTCGTCAGCCGCAACTCCGAGTATATTGAGCAGATCTCTGTAATAATCGGGATTTGGTTTACAATGATATGAATTTTCATAAGTTGTATAAAACTCAAAATCATTCGGTTCAAGTCCCGCCCAACGAATACGATGCTCTGTTGCGACCGTCGGAAAGATAGGATTTGTGGCAAGAGCCACTCTTATTCCACGTTCTTTCAAAAGACGTACTGTTTTGGGTGCTTCGGGATTGAAAGAGCAGACACTCTTCACTTCCTTAAAATCATTTTGATAAAAGTCATCAAGATGTTTTTTATCTTCGTAAACCTTATCTGTGAATATTTCGCCGAATTTATCCCAGAACACTTCGTCGTTACGTTTGGCTCCGTCATTTTTCACCATCGCACGAATTCCAAGCCATATAGCATCAACAAGAGCGTTCGCCTCATAACCGTAGGGGCCAAGTTTTTTTGCAAGAAGTCCAAAATATTTTTTGACAAACACATTCTGGTCAAGCGGGAGCAAAGTCCCGTCCAGGTCAAACAATACGACCTTTATGCTCATATAAGCTCCTTTGCTAAATTACTCTGCTACAAAAATATAAGGGTAAATATCCTGACCGCCGTTTATAAAATATATCTCAGCCGAGGGGAAGCTTTCGCAAAGACAAGCGTTAAGCTCTGCCTGCTCTTCCTCGTTGGAATCTTTACCGCAAAATACGGAAAGCATAAACTTATTCGGATCATCTAACAGCTTTTCAGCAAGACGAAAGGCTGCAGTTGTTCTGTAAGGTTCCGAGATAACGATCTCTTTTTCTATAATTCCGATCGTATCCCCCTTATTTATGTGTATTCCGTTGATCTCGGCATCGCGTATAGACGGTGACACATATCCTGCCGTCACCCTCTTCATTGCATTTTTCATTTCCTCGACTATTGCATCGGCATCGGGATTTTCAAAATCGGCAGAAGAAATTGCAACATATCCCGTGCCGATATTTTTACTTGGCAGAACATGAACCAAAGCATCTTTATAGATCTCTGCCGCTTGCTGTGCCGCCATAAAAATATTCCCATTATTGGGGAACACAAATATATGCTCTGCGTTCACACGAGAAAAAGCGTCCAAGAAATCATTCGTTGAAGGATTTTGAGTCTGCCCACCCTGAACAACCTCGTCAGTTCCAAGCTCATGGTAAAGCTCCTCTATTCCCTGCCCGTTACAAACGGCTACTATACCGTATTTTTTAGCAGGTCCCGAGCTTGATTTTTCATTCTTTTCCGAAGATTCCTCCTCGTTCAAAGACGAAGTATGCTGAACGGACATATTCTCTATCTTTAGAGTGATAAACTCTCCAAACTCGCGGCAATGTGCCAAAACCTTTTCGGGAGTAAAGGTATGAACGTGGACTTTAACGATACTGTCAGTCTTAAAGGCAACTATAGAATCGCCCACTCCCGCCAAGAATTTTTTCAGCTTCTCAACGTCAAATTTATCAATATTGGTTTTTGCTCTCTGAAGCTGAAGCAAAAACTCGGTACAATAACCGAAAACCATCTTACTGTCAGGGCCAAATGAAGTATTAAGAGCCGATGGCTTTGCGAGAGTGCTTGAAGCCACGCCATTATCCGCAACCTCTTCACCGTTAAGAACACGGTTAAAGCCGTCCATAATATAGAAAAGTCCGGCTCCACCGCTATCAACGACGCCTGCTTCTTTAAGAACCGCCAAAATTTCAGGGGTTCTGTCAAGAGAAGCGTGCATTTCCCCAACCAAGTCAGCAAAAAAGCTTCTTATCGTACTTTTAGGTGTTATGCTTTTAACGGCATACTCAACCGATTCCCTTGCAACCGTGAGGATCGTTCCCTCAGTAGGAGTCATGACAGATGTATAAGCCTGTTTTACACCCAACTCAAGCGCAGCGCCGAGAACCGTCGGATCGGCCTTGTCAACACCTTCAAAGCCTTTAGCCGTTCCTGCAAAGAACTGCGAAAGAATAACGCCCGAGTTTCCTCTCGCACCGAGAAGCATACCGTGCGACAGAACTCTCATAACCTCTGCAAGATCATCTGTATCAAGATTTTCTATTGCCGCTATGCCGCTTTCTATCGTCATACGCATATTATCACCCGTATCCCCATCGGGAACAGGGAAAACATTAAGCTTATTGACCTCATCAGCATTCGAGCGAAGCAGTGCCGCTCCCCCCATAGCCATCTTCGACAAAAGCAAACCGCCTAAATATTTAATACCGGTCTGCTTTGACGCTTTTTTCTTTTCATTTTTAGCCATAAGTCGTTTGTCTCCTTATTGTTTCTTTACTCACAGAGCAAAGCAAATCATCTTTCTTTACCAACAAAGAAAAGGGCGAGAGTGCCGGGGCCGGAGTGTGCTCCGATAACGGGTCCGACATCTGCAACAATCTCAACTTCTACACCGTGTTTTTTCTTTAGGATATCAGCAAGCTCCTCAACGTCCTTTATGCAGTCTGCATGAGAAATAAATACCGGTCCCGCTTCTGCATTTTCTGCCAATTCAGAATATTTATCCGCAAGAGAGGCAACCGCAGTTTTTCTTCCTCTGACCTTGAACATATTAATAAGATGTCCCTCATTATCCATATGAAGAACAGGCTTTATACCGAGAACTCCGCCAACGAAAGCAACGGCAGGGCTGATACGACCGCCTCTTTTAAGATAAACAAGATCGTCAACCGTGAACCAATGGCAAAGACGCATTTTAAGCCCCTCAGCCAATGTTGCCGCCTGCTCTATTGTAGCACCTTTTTCCTTCTCCTTGACGGCAAGATATACTATCATACCAAATCCCGCCGAAGCCGAGAGAGTATCAATAGTAATGATCTTGCGTTCAGGATGCTTTTCTCTCAATCTTTCTGCTGCAAGACGAGCAGAATTATAAGTCGTGCTAAGTCCTGAAGAAAATCCGAGATAAAGCACGTCATTTCCCTCAAGCAAAACATTCTCAAATTCTATAGCAAAGCGTTCTACGTTTATAGCGGACGTTTTAGCAGTACCACCCGCACGCATTTTATCATAAAACACCTTAGTATCCATATCGTTATTTGAATACTCTTTCTCCTCGCCATCAAAACGGAAAGTGAGACTAGCGGTCTTAACTCCCCATTCAGCCAAAACCGACGGCTTTATATCACAAGCGGAATCTGCAAAGATAACATAATTACTCATTATTCTCTCTCCTTATTTAATATAACACACGATAATTAGTATTATATACCATTATTGCCCAAAAGTCAATATTTATTGATACAATACTCTGCAATCAACGCAAAAAACGGAGCTTCTAAGGCTCAGTTCTCTTAAGGACAGTTTTTAAGAACTAAGAACTACGAGCATTGCGAAGGCGAAGAAAAATACGAGAACATTTCGGTGTTCTCGTATTTTTCATTTTTGCACATTTGCAGATTTTTCGTCTTTATTGTAAACTTAAAGCACCCGAAGGAAAGGAGGGTGCATTATATGGAAAAGTACATCAAACAAAACGGAATTACTTACGAACTCAGAGGTGAGCAGTATTATCCTCTGCTTGAACTACCCGAACAAAAAGAAATCGGAAAATGGGGCTTGCTACGCTTGGGGTATCTCAAACGATTTGCAGTAGCGAAATACAACGAGTTACTGACATCAGGAGAACTGAACTCCTATCTCTACCATCTTAATGAAGAAGCGCAGGAACGATACGAATCTTTGATCGTTGATTTTGCGGAATCCCACGGGTTGACCGAGGAATTGAAAGCGAAAGATCAAATGAAATGGGTAGAGCTTGCCAATTACATTGCAAACGCTGCCAAGGAAATTGTTGAAAGCGAGTTGATTTTTAGATGAGATCTATCCTTGAGGAATTGTTCTACGGGAATATCTGCCCCAACACCGATTGCAGAAGTCAAGACAAGGAAACAAAGCAATTGATGGGATACATAGCCGATCATCACGACAACTTGCTATCTACGCTGAACAATCAGCAAAAGGAACTTCTTGAAAAATTTGATGATTGCTATAATGAGCTGACCGATATCAACGAACGTGAAATCTTTACATATGCGTTCAAACTCGGAGCAAAACTTATATTGGCGGTAATGAGCGAATAGTGCAAAGCTATTTTTGTACCATCTGTATCGGCTATTATAAAAAGCACTACGGCGGCGTGAGTAATCATGTCGCCGTTTTTATACAATTCAAGAACAAAATTTTTGCTCTCTTAAAAATCAACCAACATTCTATTGACAAACTCGGAAAATTGTGGTATAATATCATTTGAAAATTTTTATGAAAGGAGGAGAATACAATGACTAACATCAATTACAACGATCGTTCTATCAATTTTATCGTACTCGCCTCCGAGGATATACAAGCATAATTGGGTATTCAATACTTAGTTGCTCCCGGTGCGTAGAGTTACGCCTCGGGCATTTTTTATTTATAAAGCACCCGTGGCGGCTCACGGGTGCTTTATGCTTTTTCTCGGAAGGTGGGAATTTACACAACCACACATCTAAAAGAACAAAGACAAACAACGAAAAATGAAAAAACTACTTAAATTATTAAAACCTTATCGAAAAAAGCTCGTCGGTGTTGCTTTAATTGATGGCATCGGTATGATATGTGCGCTTTTGATGCCGTTCGTTATGAGTGAGATCGTAGAAAAAGGCATCTCGGAGCAAAATATATCACTCGTATGGAAATATGCAGTGATCATGGTGCTGTTAGCAATCATATCTGTTATTGCAAACGTGATTTCTGCCAAACTCAATACAAGCATTTCAGCCGGATATTCCTCCGACCTTTGCCGCAGCACCTTTGAAAAAATCAATTCGTTATCCTATACGGATTATACGAAAATAGGTCCTTCGGGACTTCTGACACGAGCAACCGACGACATATGGAACGTCGAGGGAACCATCACGAGCTTGCCCTATACTCTTTTCACTGTTCCGGTTATGTTCATCGGTTCCGCGGTACTTGCATTTTTAGCTGATCCCGTGTTGTCCGCAGTATTTATGCTGTCTATCCCGCCAATTCTTATTTTGGTACTTATCCTTATGCGCCCGCTTTACGATATGTGGGATAAATCGGATAAGTACGTTGATATGCAAAACAAGATCGTGAGAGAACGTCTTTCGGGACTTCGCGTTGTCAGAGCCTTCAACAATGAAAAGCGTGAACACGGCAGAGCTAAATTTGCCACCGAGGAAATGGCGAAATATATGATACGCGCCAATACTCGTGGAGGAATGGTCGACCCCTTTGCTATGTTGCTTCTTAATCTTGCTACCGTTGCCGTAATTTACTTTGGAGGTATCAGAGCGCAGGCAGGCTCGGGCATCAGCACAGGTGGTATTATTGCCGTGCTTCAATATATCGGAATGATCACCAATGCTGTTATCAGCATATCTTGGACGCTTGCTTGGCTCCCCAAGGTGAAGGTTTCTATGCGCCGACTTAATGAAATCCATTCAAGTCCGGATGAAGAAAAAATACCGGAAGGTGAAGGAGAAATTCCAAACGGCTTTGATTTGGAAATACGAAATCTTTCCTTTACATATCCCAATTCAACCAAAAGTGTTATTGAAAATATATCGCTTTCCATCAAGGAAGGTGAGCACATCGCGCTTATTGGAGGCACGGGAAGCGGAAAAAGTACGCTAATAAAGCTACTCGCAGGACTTTTTGAACCGAGTGAGGGAGAAATCATGATCGGTGAAGCCTCTTATAAGGATATGCGCAAGGTGG
Organism: Clostridia bacterium; assembly: GCA_017550115.1. GTDB lineage: Bacteria > Bacillota > Clostridia > Oscillospirales > CAG-272 > SIG710. The sequence continues at coordinate 28,945 of JAFYLR010000024.1, forward strand.
ATGTGCGCTCTCATTTCTCGGTTGCACTGCAAAAAGCGCAGATTTTTGAAGGAACTGTAAGAGATAACATCAAGATGGGCAATCCGGATGCAACCGATGATGAAATTTATGAAGCTTTAAGACTTTCCAAAATGGCAGAGTTCGTTGACTCGCATGAAGAAGGACTTGACTACATTTTGGTTGGTAGCGGTCAAAATGTTAGCGGAGGTCAGCGTCAAAGACTGAATATGGCGAGAACTGTAATCAAAAAAGCTGACGTGTATATTTTTGACGACAGCTTCAGCGCGTTGGACTTCCTTACCGAAAGCGAGATCAAAGAAAATTATTCTATGCTTCTTCGCGGCAAGAGCCGAATCGTCGCAACGCAACGTATCAGCACTGCAATGAGTGCTGATC
>JAFYLR010000025.1 GCA_017550115.1 Clostridia bacterium
CAGTGGGACAGACCCCGTCAAACGCTCCGTTTTCTTCTGTGATGAGCCTTGATGAATTTGGATACTCTGATTCTTCCGAGGATTGCAAAACACGCACAGAAGGCGTTTTTGTTGCCGGAGACTGTCGCAGAAAAAATGTCAGACAGCTTGCGACCGCCGTTTCTGACGGTGCGGCTGCCGCAGTTGCCGCATGTGAATATATAGGGTAATATAAAGAGGTGTTTGAATGACAACTTTGATAATAGTCCGCCATGCACAAAGTCTTGCGAACAAGGCTGAGCTTTTTATAGGACACAAGGATATGGATCTGAGTGAGCTCGGCTTCAAACAAGCAGAACTTCTTGCAGCTGAATTGCTTGATAGAAAATATCCTATTGATACTATTTATTCAAGCGATCTTCTTCGTCCGTACCATACAGTCGAGCCTTATGCCAGAGCTACAGGTAAAGAAATTATAAAGGATAGAGGGCTTCGCGAAATATATGCAGGAAAGTGGGAGGGGCATAAATTTGCAGAGCTTCCGTCGCTTTTTCCCGAAACTTTCGGTATGTGGCGATCAGATATTTCAAAATGCTGTCCCGATGGCGGAGAGACAGTTGCCGAGCTTTATGAAAGAATAAATGCAACTATTGATAGGATCGCAGAAGAGAATGACGGTAAGTGTCTTCTTATAGGAACTCACGCAACGCCGCTTCGTTGCCTTATTGCAAGAGCAAATGGAGTGGGGATTTCAGCGATGAAGGATCTTCGGTGGTGTCTTAATGCCGCTATTAACATTTTCGAATATTCCGAAGGCGTTCTCTCTGTAAAGGAAGTGAATTTGGCAGATCACCTCGGTCCCTTGAACACTCCTTTGCCGAAGACGATCTGATCTTAAGTGCTCCATTGAACCATGCATAATCTCTGCGGCTCATCGCACCTGTAAAGCGTATAAAAGCAAAGTAAAAGATAAGCATTAAACAAGCATTCAAAACTACTTCTGTCGTAAGAGATATGGGAAGATTAAGGTAACCGAATATAAATCTGCTGACAGCAGAGGAGCCAAGAACGGATATAAGAGGTGCAAATACCCACTTGAACACTCTGGGGCGAATATCTGTAATGCTTATCAGTCTTAGAATGCTTAGAGCAGCATTTGCGAGCTCGGTTATGTAAATAGTTATTATATAACCAAAAATTCCGTAGTTCGGGAGAAGAATTATAACTAGTATTATCGAGAGCAGGGCGTCGAAAATATTTACGTTCATTGAATATACCTGCTGCCCAAGCCCTTTTAGCATTGCGTCTGTTACGCTGTCGAGATACATAACAGGAACAAGAGGTGCAAGAAGACTTATGTATCGAGAAACCTCTGTGCTTTCGTATATAAGCATACCAAGCTCTCCGGAAAAGGTTATAAGTATGCCGGATATACCAAATGAAAATATAAGTGAATACCGAAATGCTCGTGTAGCGATGTTCTGCACGAGTGTTTTTTTCTTTTGCACTGCCGCTTCTGCCAGCTCCGGCACAAGCAGGGAGGCAAATGAAGACAGTATAGCGGTCGGAAAGAAAATGATCGGCATTACCATACTGCTAAGCGTTCCGTAAGCTGCAAGTGCCACAGAATGTGCCGCACCGCTTTTTGTAAGCCCTCTCGGAATTAGAATGTGCTCAATGGTGAGCAGTCCTGAGCGAATATACGTACTTAGAGCAACAGGAATCGCAATAGAACAAAGCTTTTTTGTGACGAGAGTGTCTGAAACTGCGGTCGTTTTGCCTTTTATATGTTTTTTACGGTCAAAATAATATAAAGTTCCCGATATAATAAATGCGGAAAATTCAGAGATGGCATCCGAGACTACGAGTGCTATACACGCATATTCGATCCCTCGATCGATGTAAAGCTCGAACATTTTCACCGTGAAATACATCTTTATAAGCTGCTCGGAAATTTGGTATATAGTGTTTTTATATACCCGTCTGACCGCGGTAAAGTATCCATTAAATGCGGCTGTGATAGAAATGAAGGGAAGGGTTGCAGCAAGTACACGCAAGGAGAATATCGTTCTTGTGTCTTTTAGTATATAATCTCCTATTTGCTCTGCAAAAATAAACAGTACGCCTCCTGCAAGAAAGGAGCAGATGATACAGTAAAAAAGACATTTTCTTATGCTGCGTCGAACAAGACCATCGTCGTTCTCGGCCAAAGCCTCGGAGACCATACGAGTAACTGCGAGATTTATACCTGATGTAGCAAGAGTCAGAGCGAACCCAAATACGCTCATAATAAGCGAAAACAATCCCATAGCTTCTGCGCCTGCAGTGTTTGATACGTACGCACCAAAGCTGACGCTTATACTTCGCATTATCAAAGCCGATACTGTAAGAAGAAAAGCGTTGCCGAAAAATCTTCTCAAACCCTTCATTTTTATCCCCCATTCATCTTTTTATATACGGTAAAATTTATGTGAGAGAAGAGTTTTTTAGAATAAAATACCACCGTTTGAGAGGTTCCCTCTCAAACGGTGGCTTTTTTTAGAGTAATTGTTGATCGTTTATCTCGAGAATGAATTTCAGTCCCAGCTTTTCTGCAGCTTTTCTGCAGAGAAGCATACGGTTGAGAAAGATCTCAAAATAGTCCATAATAGGACTTATGCCCGTGTCGATCTTTAGTGTCAATTTTATGGTTTTTGCATCTTTGTCAATAGAGATCTGGGATTTTTCTACAGAATAATTTACTCTGTCATGTATGTCAAAGGTTGCGACGTCACGATTCCGTACTCGGCTTCTGCGAACGTCCGCTTTATCGGCTATTATAAGAGCCGCCGAGATTGCGTTAACGGGTACTCCCGTACCCTCGTCGTGATTACCGATTGCAGAAACTATTGTTGCTATGTCCTCGGGCGGCATATTCATATGATCAAGAATTCTAAATGCCATAACAGCACCCGTTTGCGAATGGTCTATTCGGTTTGCAAGATTTCCTATATCATGCAGATAAGCGGCTATCTTAACAAGCTCGATCTCATGCTCGGAGTAACCGAGAGTCCTTAAAATATATTCCGAATCATGCGAAACCTTACCGACGTGAGTGAAGCTGTGCTCGGTGTATCCAAGTGCGAGTAGGGATTCGTCCGCCATTCTTATATAGGTTTTTATTTCCTCGTTGTTTATTATTTCGTTGTATTTTGTACTTATCTTAATCATCTCCTTATATCTATCGTATTATTTTATATATCAATGGTTTTTCGGCAGGCTTTTGATCGGTGAAGCTGAGCGAGGATAGGAAAAGCTTTTCAGCAGATTCTGCTTTTTTGATATCTGACGTATATAGCTTTGCAATTGTGTCACCCGATGAGACAAAGTCTCCCGTTTTTTTGAAGAGAATTATACCGGAGGACATATCTATAGTATCGTCTTTTTTCTCACGTCCCGCACCGAGAATAACCGATGAAAGACCTATTTTTTCGGTGTCCATACGGGATATATATCCGCTAATAGAGGATTTCACTTCACATTCTATTTTTGATGAGGGGAAGAGAGATGGATTTTCTATCAACGTAACATCTCCGCCTTGTGCAGATATCCACTCTATGAATTTTTTGTATGCAAGTCTGCTTTCAATTGCGTCTTTGACTTTTTTCTCACTTTCTTTTATGTCAACCCCGAGTGAAAGCGATATCATATTAGCTGCCAGAGCCTCGCATACTTCTCTGAGATCTCCGTGTTTTTCACCACGAAGGACCGAAATTGCTTCTTTTACTTCAAGAGCGTTGCCGATAGCATCTCCGAGAGGTGTGTCCATATCTGTGATAAGTGCAGCCATTCTTCTTCCGCACGCTTTGCCGATATCGACCATTTTTCTACCGAGTATTTCTGCGTCCTCGGGTGTTTTCATAAAGGCTCCGCTGCCGTACTTTACGTCGACAACTATAGAATGAGTTCCTGCCGCTATTTTTTTGCTCATAATGCTTGAGGTTATGAGGGGAATGCTTTCAACAGTTGCGGTTACGTCACGCAGAGCGTAAAGCTTCTTGTCGCATGGGGCAAGATTTTCGCTCTGTCCTATGACCGAAATGCCGACATTTCTTACTTGGCTCATAAATTCGTTGATAGAAAGAGAGGTTTTATAGCCTTCTATGGACTCCAGTTTGTCAACTGTCCCACCTGTATGACCAAGACCTCTGCCAGACATTTTGGCTACCTTTGCACCAAGAGATGCAACGATTGGGGCGACGATAAGAGTTGTTTTATCACCTACTCCACCTGTGCTGTGTTTATCGACAGAAAGCGTGCCGAATTCGGAAAGGTCAACTGTGTTGCCCGATTTTGCCATAGCGAGAGTGAGATAAGCCGTCTCAGCATCAGTCATACCCACAAACATAATAGCCATCGCTAATGCCGACGCTTGATAATCGGGAATTTTACCATTTGTATATTCTTCAACAAAAAATTCTATCTCCTCTTTATCAAGAACCCCACCCAGACGTTTTTTGTGGATTATATCATACATTCTCATAATTAAACCTCTGATCATTTAATTATTGTTATCTTTAGTTTTATCACATTACAGATACATTATATATTTTTTGATTTTGACTGTCAATAGTTTATGAAAACACAAGGAGCTAAAAATTCCGAATAAAAAACCGAGCCACATCGCTATATGATGTGGTTCGGTTTTATGGTGTTTGGTGCAGGTAACAGGAGTTGAACCTGCATGAAATTTCTCTCACACGGACCTGAACCGTGCGCGTCTGCCAATTCCGCCATACCTGCATTTATATCTAACGGAGAACATTATATCACACTGTTTTCAAAAAATCAATACCTTTTTTGATATTTAAGCAAATTTTAGAAAAGTGAAAATCGGCTAATTATAAATACGTTTATCCTATTGCCAAATCATAAGGCTTGGGGTATAATTATATAAAAACGAAGGTTTAAGAGAAATGAATATAGAGAAATGGTTGGATAAAAACACCTCATCGCTTTCGGGCAAGACGGTGGCTTTAACAGGCTCCACAGGCGGTATAGGCAGAGAACTATGCATATATTTGCTTAAATTAGGAGCGTCGCTTATTTTGCTTGACAGAAATAAAAGTAAATCAGATGATTTATGCACTCTTTTGAGAGCTGAATTTGAGGGAGCCGAGATACAGCAGATGACTCTTGATCTTGAGGACATGGAAAACGTAAAAGAGGTATGCGAAGAGTTAAAAAAAGAAGATCTTTTTGCCCTTATACATAATTCAGGAGCTTACAGTATCCCGCGACACAAATGCACTACGGGCTTTGACAACGTTTTTCAGATAAATTTTGTTTCTCCTTACTATATGACAAGCACATTGATGCCGAATATTCAAAAAAATGGCGGACGCGTCGTTATTGTCGGGAGCATTGCTCATACTTATTCAAAAACAGACCTTGACGATATAGATTTCAGCAAAAGAAAAAAGGCGAGCTTGGTTTATGGAAACGCAAAGAGATTTTTGATGTTTTCTTCATTTGAGAAGGCAGAGCGTGACGGTTATAGGATAACGGTAACGCACCCGGGAATAACCTTTACGGGAATTACGGCGCATTATCCCAAATTTATTTTCGCTCTTATAAAGCACCCTATGAAAGTGATCTTTATGAAGCCGAGAAAAGCTTGTTTGAGCATTCTTGCGGGACTTTTTGTATCCCCTGAACATAAATCTTGGATAGGTCCTGCTTTCTTTGATATATGGGGACTTCCGAAAAAGAAGATTCTAAAAACTGTAACAAAGGAAGAGGGCGAACGTATTTATGAAACCGCAGAAGCGATTTTGAGAGGACTATAATATTATCGGAATATAAGAAATAAAGAGTGCATAGATTGTTTTCAGGGAGGTGAGTTCCTTGAAAACACAGTGGAAAAAACTAATTATATCTATTCTTATACCTCTTGCGATCGGGGGATTATCAGCGTTTATCACAAGAGACAGTATGGCAAGTTTTGCGGAGATTAATAAACCGCCGCTTTCGCCTCCCGCTTGGCTGTTTCCTGTAGTCTGGACGGTTTTATACGTTATGATGGGGATTGCTTCTTATATAGTCTCAACATCGGGATACCCCGCAAGAGCACGTACGGCGCTGACAGTGTATGGAATTCAATTAGGCTTTAATTTCTTATGGTCTATTATATTTTTCAACTTCGAGAACTATTTATTCGCATTTATATGGCTTGTTATATTGTGGGCACTTATTCTGCTTACAACAGTATTGTTCTATAGAATAAATAAATGGGCAGGGTACTTAATGATACCTTATCTTCTTTGGGTGACTTTTGCGGGATATCTTAATCTTGCAATATATTTTTTGAATTAAATAAAAACAAGAGCGTCCGCATAATTGATATGCGGACGCTCTTGTTTTTACAAATATTTACGAATGTCTATTGCGAGTTTTTCTTCCAAATTTATGAGACGTTTTGTGATATCTTTTGTTTTCTCCTCTGCCGCCTCATACTGATTCAGATATTTGTTAAGAGATTTCACTCCCATATTGCAGCCATCTGTTATGAGGTCTGCGATGGTTTCATCGGATTCGTGAAGGGTAAGCTTTACGTTTGTCTTCATCCACGACATTCCTTTAGCTACAGGGTTCGGCTCTTTTCCGTCATCCTTGTATTTATCGAGTAAAACCTGTATTTCTTCTTTCAATTCTTCGTGTTCTGTCTTGCAGGTGCTAAGAAGTTGCTTGAAATTATCATTATGCACATAATCCAAAACGTCGTCGATAGATGAGACGCCCATCTTTATTCCCGCATCGCACTCTCGAAGTAATTTTATAGTATCCGGTTCTATCATTTTTCAGACTCCTTATTATTTTTTTTTAATAAGTATGTCTGTTTTATCACTCAATAATTCATAAAGTTATTCATTTCAGAATTTTTTTGAGGAATATACCCGTATACGATTTCGGACATTTGGCGACTTCTTCCGGAGTTCCGCTGGCAACTATAGTACCGCCTCCGCTTCCACCCTCGGGTCCAAGGTCTATGATATGATCGGCGGTTTTTATGACGTCAAGATTATGCTCGATTACAAGAATGGAGTTACCTGCATCGCAAAGCCTCTGAAGTACGTCAATAAGCTTAGCAACGTCTGAAGAATGAAGTCCCGTCGTCGGCTCGTCAAGGATGTACATAGTACGTCCCGTGGAGCGTTTTGAAAGCTCTGTTGCCAACTTAACACGCTGAGCTTCACCACCCGATAGGGTTGTGGAGGATTGACCGATCTTTATATAACCAAGACCGACGTCGGCTAATGTTTTCAGTCGGTTTGCTATTTTCGGAATACCGTCAAAGAATGTCACGCCCTCTTCAACCGACATATCAAGCACGTCGTATATGCTTTTACCTTTATATTTAACGTCAAGTGTGTCTCTGTTATAACGCTTTCCGTGGCAGACGTCACATTTAACATATACGTCGGGCAAAAAGTGCATCTCTATTTTTTTAACACCGTCTCCCTCGCAAGCCTCGCATCTTCCTCCCTTTGTATTAAATGAGAATCGTCCCGCCGAATAGCCTTTTGCTTTGGCATCGGGAGTCTTTGCGAAAAGCTCGCGTATATCAGAGAAAAGGCCGGTGTAGGTCGCGGGATTCGAGCGAGGAGTACGTCCGATAGGGCTTTGGTCGATGGTGATTACCTTGTCAAGATTGTCTATTCCCGTCATATCGGTAAATTTACCCGGATAGGTTATAGCACGGTTGAGCTTTTTCTGAAGCACGGGCGATATGATACCGTTAACGAGCGAGGATTTTCCCGAGCCTGAAACGCCCGTTACGCATACGAAACAGCCAAGTGGAATATCAACGTCAAGATTTTTAAGATTGTGTTCACAAGCACCCTTTACGCTGAGAAAATTCCCGTTTCCTGTGCGTCTTACTTTTGGTATAGCAATCTTTTTTCTGCCAGAGAGGTAAGCTCCTGTCTCGGAATCTTTATTTCTCTTTATTTCCTCGGGAGTGCCACAGGCAACAAGCTTTCCGCCGTGAATACCGGCACCGGGGCCTATATCTATAATGTAATCGGAGGCAAGCATTGTTTCTTCGTCATGCTCAACAACGATAACGCTGTTTCCGAGGTCCCTCAATTTTTTCAGAGTGCCGATGAGCTTTTCGTTGTCTCTTTGATGAAGTCCGATACTTGGCTCGTCAAGGATATACAAAACCCCCACAAGTGACGAACCTATCTGCGTTGCAAGTCTTATTCTTTGAGCTTCTCCACCTGAAAGAGTACCTGCTTTTCTTGTCAAAGTTAGATATTCAAGACCGACGCTGACAAGAAATCCGAGTCTTGATTTTATCTCCTTTAGAATTTCACGTGCAATTGTGTTTTCTGTATCAGACAACTCAAGATCATTTACAAAATCAAGAGCTTCCGCTACCGATAATGAGCAAAACTGATGAATGTTCTTGCCACCGACTGTGACTGAAAGAATTGTGGGAGAAAGTCTTGCACCGTTGCACTTGGGACAAACTGTTTGATCGATGAATTCGTTATAATATTCATTTCCCGACATTTGTATTCGATTTTCGACCATTTTTATCAGACCTTCAAATTTTACCGACTGTCTGTGACTCTCGCCTCCAAAGTAACGAACAACATCATACTTTTCATCGCCCGAGCCGTAAAGAATGACGTTTATTTGTTCCTCGGTCATTTTATCGAGAGGAGTAGTTAAATTGAAGCCGAATCTTTTGCCGACCGCGGCAAAAAGCGGACCGTTCCAGCTCTCTTCCTCAAGGGTTTTGAAGCCGTTTACCGAAATCGCCCCCTCGGATAGAGAGAGCGACCTGTCGGGCAGCATTTTTTCTATCGAAAGCTTATTCTTTTCACCAAGACCTGCGCATTCGGGACAAGCACCCTGCGGATTATTGAAAGAAAACATTCTCGGCTCAAGCTCTCCAAAGGAAATTCCGTGTTCTTCGCAAGCATAACTTTGAGAAAAACTGAGTTCTTCTTCGACTTCTCCTTCTTGACGAGGTATCGTATGGATAAGCAAATGCCCGTCGGAAAGGGAAAGGGCGTTTTCAACCGAGTCGCCAAGTCGTGAACGAATATCCTCACGCAATACAAGTCTATCAACGACAATCTCAATACTGTGTTTTATATTTTTATCGAGTTTGATCTCTTCGGAAAGCTCGTACATATTACCATCTATGCGAACTCGAACGTAACCGCTCTTTTTGGCAGATTCCAATACCTTTTCATGTCTGCCTTTTTTTGCTCTGACAACGGGTGAGAGCACCATAAAGCGAGTTCCTTCAGGGAGGGCCATTATTCTGTCGATTATCTGATCGGTCGTCTGTTGGCGTATTTCTTTACCGCAAACAGGGCAGTGTGGGATACCTATTCTGGCATACAACAGACGTAAATAATCGTATATTTCGGTAACCGTTCCGACAGTTGAACGGGGGTTTTTTGAGGTCGTTTTCTGATCTATGGAAATTGCAGGGGATAGCCCCTCGATAGAATCAACGTCGGGCTTGTCCAGCTGACCTAAAAACATTCTTGCGTATGAGGAAAGCGACTCCACAAAACGTCTGTGACCTTCAGCGTATATCGTATCAAAAGCGAGAGATGATTTTCCCGAACCCGAAAGCCCCGTGATAATTACAAGCTTGTCACGGGGGATAGTCACGTCTATATTTTTCAGGTTGTGCATTCTTGCACCCTTTATTATGAGTTCGTTTTTCATTTTAGTTCCTTAAACCTTTAATTTTATCGCGTAAGAAAGCAGCTTGTTCAAATTCAAGCCGACGTGCAGCGTCTTTCATTTCCTTTGTAAGCTTCTCAATAAGAGCGTCTTTTTCTTTTCTCGTCATTTTCTTTTCAGTCTTGGATTTTACGCGGGAATCTTTCTTATTATCGGGAGCCATACCTATATCAATAAGATCGCGAATACCCTTTATTACGGTGTGCGGAGTTATGCCGTGAGTTTCGTTATAATTTTTTTGAATTTCACGGCGGCGATTAGTCTCGTCCATCGCATTTTTCATAGATTTCGTTATAGTATCGGCGTACATTATTACCTTGCCGTGTTCATTTCGAGCCGCACGTCCAAATGTCTGAATAAGAGAGGTTTCAGAACGCAGAAGACCTTCCTTGTCAGCGTCAAGTATAGCAACGAGAGAAACTTCGGGAATATCAAGTCCTTCACGGAGAAGATTTATGCCCACAAGCACGTCAAAAACACCGAGACGCAGGTCGCGAATTATCTCAATTCGCTCCATCGTGTCAACGTTAAAGTGAATATATTTAACTTTTATCCCGTTCTTTGACAGATAGTCCGTAAGATCCTCTGCCATTTTTTTAGTTAGAGTAGTAACAAGAACTCTCTCTCCCTTGTCTGCACGTATTCTTATCTCTCCCATAAGGTCGTCAACCTGGCCCGATATGGGTCTTACTTCAAGCTCTGGGTCAATAAGTCCCGTTGGACGTATTATCTGTTCAACTATCTGCTCTGAATTTTCTTTCTCATACGCGGCAGGTGTTGCACTTATAAATATAGACTGTCCCAATTTGCCCTCGAATTCATCGAAAGTAAGAGGTCTATTGTCAAAGGCTGATGGCAAACGGAAGCCGTATTCTATAAGGTTATTCTTTCTTGCTGCATCTCCGCCACTCATTCCCCTGACTTGCGGCAGAGTCATATGCGACTCATCTACGAGCAGCAAAAAATCCTTCGGGAAATAGTCAAGAAGAGTGTATGGGGTTGAACCCGGTGCTCTTCCTGAAAGAACACGTGAATAATTCTCAACTCCCGAGCAGAATCCAATCTCTCGGAGCATTTCAAGGTCATATTTTGTTCGTTCTTCTATGCGTTGAGCCTCCAAAAGTTTGCCGTTTGCTTCAAAATAAGCCTTGCGTTCGATCATTTCCGCTTCTATTTCTTTAAGCGCTGCCTCGCGTTTTTCGTCCGAGACTGCATAGTGCGTAGCAGGGAATATAGCGGCGTATGATAACTGACGCAAAATCTCTCCTGTTACAATGTTTATTTCTGAAACGCGGTCTATTTCGTCATCGAAAAACTCAACTCTCAGAGCCTTTTCGCCAGAGTTTGCAGGGAGTACCTCAACTGTATCCCCACGAACTCTGAACTTGTTACGCACGAAATTTATATCATTTCTGTCATAGCTGATAGATATAAGCTCTGCTATAAACTGCTCTCTGCTTTTTTTCATACCGGGACGCACCGAAAGCGTCATTTTTTTATATTCTTCAGGATCTCCAAGGCTGTATATACAAGAAACGCTCGAAACGATAATGACGTCTCTGCGCTCAAAAAGGGAAGACGTTGCACTATGACGAAGCTTGTCTATCTCCTCATTGATCATGGCGTCTTTTTCAATATAGACGTCCTTTCCGGGAATATATGCTTCGGGTTGATAGTAGTCATAATAGGAAACGAAATATTCGACAGCGTTTTCGGGGAAAAATTCGCGAAATTCCGAGCATAATTGTGCGGCAAGAGTTTTGTTATGAGCAAGAACCAAAGTGGGACGGTTAAGGTTTGCTATAATGTTTGCCATAGTGAAGGTTTTTCCAGATCCCGTTATACCGAGAAGTACCTGATTTTTCATGCCTGACCTGATACCTTCTGAAAGCTTAGCTATAGCTTCGGGTTGATCGCCCGTTGGCGTGAACGATGATACTAATTTGAATTTATCCAAAAGGCGACACCTCCAAAAAAGATTTACATAAATAGTATAACGCAAAAATATAATTTGTCAATATATAAGATTCCAAAATGCGAAAAAGTGCCTTTTGTTTTATTGACATTGGAGCGAAAATAAACCAAAAATGGATTTATCGTTTGAAAATTGAAGAATTTCACTCTCCACATAGTGTGAAAAAACAGATATGGAAAAAGATTGAATTATTTACAATCAAAATCTTTGTCAAACCCGTTATAAATCTAATAAACATATTGACAAAACCCATAAATGATATATAATTATAATAGTGAATCTTATGTTGATTTTGAAAGGAAGGATAATAAATGTCATTTTTTCTGAATGGTGTTCACGTCCCGCATAGAAAAAACACGGCGGACAAGTCTGCTGTGCGAATGGAAAGTCCTAAAACTGTGACGATCCCCGTGTCAATGCACATAGGTGTGCCTGCAACTCCGATAGTAGCTGTGGGAGATATCGTTAAAGTAGGTACTAAGATCGCAGAAGAGTCGGGGGCTATTTCGTCTCCTGTTTTTTCGAGCGTATCCGGTAAGGTTGTTAAAATTTCGGATATTCTTTTGTCAAACGGTAGCACGGCTCCTGCTATTACTATAGAATCTGATAACGAGATGAGCGTTGATGAGAGCGTTGCTCCTCCGACAGTTAATTCTCGTGAAGAGCTTATTGAGGCAGTTCGCAAAAGCGGTATAGTAGGTCTTGGAGGTGCGGGATTCCCGACTTATATAAAACTTAACGTTGATCCGTCTCGCATTGAAGAATTGATCATCAACGGAGCAGAGTGTGAGCCATATATAACAAGTGATACTCTCACGATGATAGACCGCGTGGAAGATATGGAGTATGCCCTTGAGGCTCTAAAGCTTCATCTCGGTATAAAGCGTATCATAATGGGTGTTGAATCGAATAAGAAAAGGGCTATTGCACAAATGAAGATGCTTTCCGATAAAGTTGAGGGACTTGAAGTAAAGGTTCTTCCGTCGGTTTACCCCCAAGGTGGCGAAAAGGTATTGGTTTATCACCTGACAAAGAAGATAATTCCTGTCGGCAAACTGCCTATTGACGTAGGCTGTATCGTCCTTAACTGTACGACGCTTGCATCTATCGGAAGTTATTTGAAGACGGGTATGCCGCTCGTTGAAAAATGCGTTACGGTTGATGGCGGTGCTGTTTGCGAGCCTAAGAACGTTATTGTTCCGATAGGTACGTCTGTTTCTGACGTGTTTGAATATTGCGGAGGCTTTAAGAGTGAGCCCGCAAAGATACTTTACGGTGGTCCTATGATGGGAATAGCTGTGCCTGACACAAGTGCACCCGTAATAAAGAATACGAATGCAATTATCGCGCTTACAGAAAAAGAGGCGAAATTGCCCAAGACTACGGCGTGTATCAGTTGCGGTTCATGTACGAACGCTTGTCCTTTCGGTCTTGCACCTGCGGCTATTTTGGCGGCATACAAGAAGAAGGATACAGAGCGTCTTGAAGAGCTTTCGGTCAACGCTTGTATGGAATGCGGTTGCTGCAGTTTTATTTGCCCTGCAAACCGTCCTTTAGTTCAAACAAATAAGTTGGCAAAGATTTTGTTAAAAGAAGAAAAAGCAAAGGAGGTCCAAAAATAATGGCTAATAAATTAAAGCTGGCTGTCTCCCCCCATATACACAGCGGTCGCTCGACGATGGGGATTATGAGAGATGTTATTATTGCTTTGCTTCCTGCGGCGATTGCAGGATCGGTGATTTTCGGACTTCGTTCGCTTCTTGTTATAGGCGTTTGTGTTGCAAGCTGTGTTCTTCTTGAAGCGGTTTTCAACAAGATAACGAAAAAGGAACAGACTATAGGTGACCTCAGTGCTGTGGTTACAGGTCTTCTTTTGGCACTTAATCTCCCGGCGAATATACCCGTCTGGCAATGCGTTGTGGGAAGTGTGTTTGCGATAGTTGTAGTAAAATGCCTTTTCGGCGGCATTGGATATAACGTTGTGAACCCTGCTATTACCGCACGTGTATTTATGTTGGTGGCATTTGGTTCTATGACGATTCAGGCATATCCTAAGGTGGTAGATGTTGCATCGAGTGCAACTCCTTTGGCTGTTATGGCGGATGGAGGAAATGCTCCTGAACTTTTTGATTTGTTTAAAGGTCTTCATGGCGGAGCTATCGGTGAGACGTGTGCGGCGGCTCTCCTTGTTGGATTTGTATATTTGCTTGTTCGCCGTGTTATTACATGGCATATCCCCGTGTCTTACATAGGAAGTGTTTTTGTTCTATCCTTGCTTATGGAGAATTTTGATTTTGTACGTGCTCTTTCTATGGTGCTCTCAGGAGGCCTTTTGATAGGTGCGATTTTTATGGCGACGGATTACGTAACCTCTCCCTCAACAGCAAAAGGTAAGCTGATATTCGGTTTGGGAGCAGGCGTTCTTACGTTCCTTATTCGCTATTTCGGCAACTATCCCGAGGGAGTTTCGTTTGCAATACTTCTTATGAATATCTTGAATCCTTACATTATGAGTTGGACTTCCCATAAAGTGTTTGGAGGAGGTAAAGCATGATTAAATCTGTGAAAAGCACTTTTGTACTTGTGAGCATATGTGCGGTAATTGCAGTAATGCTTGCGCTCACGAACTACATAACTGCGCCAATTATTATAAAAAATGAAAACGCCGCCGCAAACGACGCTCTTCTTGAGGTCTTGCCCGATGGCGGAGATTTTGAAAAGCTTGATATCAGCACGTTTACGCTTCCGTCAACCGTTACTGATGCTTACAGTGCGAAAAACGGTGGGTACGTATTCAAACTGACAACAACGGGCTATTCCTCTGGCTTCGTTATTATGTGCGGTATAAATGCCGACGGAACTGTCAGCGGAGCGAAATGTCTTTCTTCAACCGAAACTCTCGGTTTTGAGAAGACGTACGGAAAAGAGCTTGTTGGTAAAAATTCCGAAAGCATTGAAACTGTAGATACAATATCAGGTGCAACGAAAACAACTGCCGCATATCGTTCGGCGGTCAAGGACGCACTTAATTCTGCCATTATTCTTGGCGGTGGCTCTGTAGATATTCGTACAGAGGAAGAAATTTTGCTTGACAATCTTTCTTCGGCTCTACCTTCGGCTGAAGGTAAGTTCTCCAAGCTCTTTATAACAGAAGTGCTCGAGGGAATTGACGCTGTTTATACAGCAGATAACGGAATGGGCTCCGTTTGCGTTGTTGGTGAAGATTTTATAGGTGTAGATAGTGAAATAAATGTTATTTCCGATGTTTCTGCGGAGATGGCAGAGAATATTTCTTCGCAGTTAAAGAATTTGTTTGCCTCAAAAGCGACAGAAATATCGATTGCCGATTATGATGGTCTGCCGAGTGCACTTCTTTCTGCAAGTAAGACCGAGAGCGGTAACTATATACTTGATCTTAAAGGTGCAGGATACGGTATTAACGGTGGCAATGAATATCATCCCGCATCCGGAGAATACATCTATATCTGTGTTTCTATGACAAAGGACGGAAAGATCATTGACTGTCTGACTGTGTCTGAAGAAGAAACCGATGGAATAGGTTCTGTTTGTGCTGATGAGAAGTTCTATGGTCAGTTTGTAGGTAAAACAGAAGAAAATTATGGCGATATCGATGCTATCAGTGGTGCTACTATTACGACTGATGGTTACAAAACTGCGATTTTACGTGCATTTCAGTCTGTGAAAATTTTAGAAGGAGGGCAGGGATAATGAGTAAGAACAATAATTGTATGTCGGTTTTGACAAACGGAATTATAAAAGAAAACCCCGTATTTATCCTTATTCTCGGCACCTGTCCGACACTTGCAACGACAAATAACGTTGTGGGGGCATTTGGAATGGGAATAGCTGCTCTTGCAGTTCTTTTCTGCTCGAATATTCTTATCTCGTTGCTTCGTCATATAATACCGGACAGCGTCAGAATTCCTTGTTACATAGTCATTATAGCGGGGTTTGTTACTATAGTACAGATGCTGGTGCAGGCTTTCTTCCCCGAACTTTATAAAATGCTCGGAGTTTACCTTGCTTTGATTACCGTTAACTGTATAATTCTTGGAAGAGCAGAAATGTTTGCAAGTAAGAACTCTGTCATCAGATCCGGTCTTGACGGACTCGGAATGGGAATTGGATTTACTTTGGCTCTGACTGCTATGGCCACTATACGCGAGGTTTTCGGTTCAGCGAGCTTTGCAGGTATTAGCATACCGTTCCTTGAAAATTATAAAATTGAATTTCTTGTTAAAGCACCGGGAGGAATGCTTGTATATGGACTCTTGATAGCTCTCGTATATGCACTTACTCACGGAAAAGCTCCTATGAAAAAGAGCTTCTCATGTGCGACCTGTCCCTCGGCGGCATATTGTAATACAGCTGCATGCAAAAAAGAAGAGGAGGGAGATAAGTAATGTTTAAGACTTTGATCGTTATTTTACTTTCGTCCGTTTTTGTAAATAACTACGTGTTAAGCCGCTTCCTTGGTATCTGTCCTTTCCTCGGAGTATCTAAAAAGCTTAATCAAGCTGTTGGTATGGGTGTATCCGTAACGGCTGTCATGCTTCTTGCAACGGCGGTTACCTGGCCGATACAGTACCTTATCCTTGACCGTTTAGGTCTTGGATACATGCAATCTATCGTCTTTATTTTGGTTATTGCCGCACTTGTTCAGATGCTTGAAACTGTTATAAAGAAGTTTTCACCGGCGCTACACGCGGGACTTGGCGTATATCTTCCCCTTATAACTACTAACTGCGCAGTACTTGGTGTTGCTATCAACAATATTACAGACGGTTACAATTTCCTTGAATCTATGGTAAGTTCGCTCGGCTGCGGCCTTGGATTTTTACTTGCGATGGTTCTGTTCTCAGGCTTGCGCTCGCGTATTGATGAGAGTGAGGTTCCGGGGCCGTTTAAGGGACTTGCGGTAACTTTAATAGCAGCATCTTTTATCTCCCTTGCATTTATGGGACTTGCGGGAATCGTTGATACTATCTTCAAATAAAGGAGGAAATAACTATGATAATTGATATTTTGGTAGCTTTTGCGGTCGTTTCCTCCGTTGCGCTTGTTTTGGGTGTTCTTCTTGCTCTCATATCGCGTTTTTTCGGGATCGAAGAAGATGAAACCGTAAAGAACTTGAGAGCTTGCCTGCCGGGCATCAACTGCGGCGCTTGTGGCTTTAAGGGCTGTGATGATTACGCTGCAGCTATGGCATCAGGGAAGGCGAAGCCTAATCTTTGCATTCCCGGAGCTGAAGATACGGCAAAAGAGCTTTCGGAACTTTTGGGAGTTGAGGTAGAGGCTCCGAAGGACGTTGTTGCATTCGTTGCCTGTAACGGAAACTGTTCGGCAACAGAGAAAAATGCTGTTTATGACGGAATTACCACTTGCCGTGCGGCGAGTATGCTCTATGGCGGTCCCGATGCCTGCCGTTTCGGCTGTATGGGATTTGGTGACTGTGCGTCGGCGTGCCCGGCAAACGCTATTTGCGTTGATGACGGTATAGCGCACGTTGATACAAGCAGATGCTTGGGCTGCGGACTTTGCGTTGACGTATGTCCTAAAAAGGTTATTTCTCTTCTTCCTCAGGAAACTGCTACTGTTGTTATGTGTAACAATAAGGATAAGGGTGCTGAAGCTCGTAAGGCTTGTAAGAACGCTTGCATAGGTTGTAAAAAGTGTGAGAAATCTTGTCCTCATAGCGCAATAGAAGTTGTTGATAATCTTGCTCGTATTGACTATAATAAATGTACGGGTTGCGGTGTTTGTGTTGGCGAATGTCCCACAAAATGTCTTAAAGCCGTATTCTTCCCGGACCTTCCACCAAAATCGTGATATTTATAAAATAAGGTAAAAGGTGATATGAGCAAAAAAAATGCGGTTGAAACTGCAGAAGAAAACAGCAAAAGGAAAATCAAAAACGATATAATATTTATCGTAGCGTTGATTTTGATAGTTGCGTTAGGTACGCTTTGTTATTTTCTTTTTGGCAGAGAAGGGGATATGGTAAAGGTCACGATCGACGGAGAACTGTTTGGAGAATATTCTCTGAGTGAAGACAATGTTATTGAAATCAGATGGGGCGAAAGCTTTAATATTCTTGTAATAGAAAACGGAAAAGCTCGTATTGAAAGTGCGAGCTGTCCTGATGGTATATGTGTTTCACACAGAGCGATATCCAGATCCGGCGAAAGTATTATTTGTTTACCCAATAAAGTGGTTGTATCCGTTAGCTTTTCGGACGAGAAAAATCAGCCTGACATAATTGCATAAAAGGTGTTGTTATGGAAAAAAATAAAAAGGTAAAAAAACTGACGTTTATCAGTATTTGTGCGACTGTTGCTATTCTGCTTTCTTACGTAGAAGTTCTGTTACCGCCTATTTTTGCCGCAGTACCCGGAATAAAGATAGGGTTGCCGAATATTGCAATCATCTTTGTTCTTTACCGTTTCGGAATCGGAGAAGCGGTGGCGGTTTCTTTTGTTAGAATCGTTATAATATCTATGCTTTTTGGCAATCCAATGGTTTTTGCTTATAGCGTGGCAGGAGCTTTTCTCAGCCTTCTGATTATGACGCTTTTGAAGAAGCTTGATTTTTTTTCAAAAGTCGGTGTCAGTGTTGCGGGGGGAGTTTCGCATAATATTGGTCAGATATTGATGGCTATGCTTCTTCTTGAAACAGCGGAGATCGGCTATTATATGATAGTTTTAACGTTTACAGGTATAATTTCAGGATCTTTGATAGGGCTTTGTGCCGCTTATCTGTTGAAATGCTTGCCGATGAAGAAAATATAGCAAAAAAAGACTTGACAAAAATTTGACAATATGATACAATACCAAAGGCGAATGTTTCAAAATAAAAAATCATCTAAGGAGAACGAAAATGAAAAAGATTATTAGCATTTTTCTCTGCGTAATTATGATCCTTTCTGCAGTTGCTCTCGTAAGCTGCACAAAAAAGGAAAGCGAACCGAAGACTCTTAAGCTTGGCTTGGGTGTCTATACTTCTGTTAAGGCTTCTGATGCTACAGAGGATAAGAACGGACAGGGACAGGCAACAGTAACGGCTGCTGTAGTTCTTGTTGACGACGAAGGCAAGATCGTTAAGTGCGTTATCGACACCGCTGATAACAAAGTTGATTATACTTTTGAAGGAAAAGCTGTTGCAAATGATTCCTTTAAGACAAAGTATGAGTTGGGCGATGGCTACGGTATGAAGGCTTACGGCGGCTCGGCAAAAGAATGGTTTGAGCAGGTTGACGCATTCTGTGCTGTTGTTTCAAACAAAACTCTTGATGAGGCAAAAGCTCTTCTTGCAGAAGACGGCAAGGGAACAGAAGAAGTTCTTAATGCCGGTTGTACAATAACCATTTCCGATTTCGTATATGCACTTGAAAAGGCAGTTGCAAACGCAGTAGCTTCTGATGCTACAGCAGACAGCACCCTTAAGCTCGGTGTTTCAACAGCACAGTCCTGCAAGGACGCAGCTGAAGATGCTAACGGTCAGAATCAGCTTGAAACAACAATCTTTGCAGCAGCAGTTGATGCGGACGGAAAGATCGTAGCAGCAAGCAGCGATTGCGTACAGGTTAAGTTCACTTTTGATGCGGCAGGTGTTTCTACATTTGATGCAACAAAGGCAGTTTCCACAAAGAAGGAGCTTGGCGACAACTACGGCATGAAGGCTTACGGCGGCTCGGCAAAAGAATGGTTCGAGCAGGCGGCAGCATTTGATGCAGCTTGTCTTGGTAAGACTGTTAATGAAGTAACAGCTCTTCTTGGTGAAGATAATAAAGGTGATGCTGATCTTCAGAGTGCAGGTTGCACTATCTTGATTGACGGCTTTGTAAAGGCTGCAGGCAAGATCGGCTGATAAAATTATTTTAGAAGATAAGAGTGGGAGGGCTTCCTCCCACTTTTATAATAATTAAGGAGCAGTATGCTAAAAAGACGAATTTTTTCTGTTATACTTTTTGTCTGCTTTATATTTCAGAGCTTGTCTTTGACCTCTTGTGGCGAAAATCTTCAAAAATATTCGGAATATTCATTTGATCTGTTTGATACGGTGACGTCAATTACAGGATATGAAAAAACACAAGATGATTTTGATAAAGTGAGTGCCCAAATACTTGATGAGCTCGCCGAATATCATCGTCTTTTTGATATTTATAAGAGATATGAAGGAATGGAAAATCTCTGTACTGTGAACGAATTAAAAGACGGTGAGCATAGAACGGTAACGGTGGATAAGCGTATTATAGATATGCTCATTTACGCAAAGGAAATGTATTATAAAACGGACGGAAATGTAAATATTGCTATGGGAAGCGTTCTTTCTATATGGCATGATTACCGTACACACGGCATAGAAGAACCTTGGGCGGCAGAGCTTCCGCCTATGGAGAAGCTTATTGCGGCATCGGAGCATACCGATATTGAAAAGATGGTTATAGATGAGGCTGCAGGAACGGTTACGTTGACCGATCCGCAAATGAAACTTGACGTTGGAGCTATAGCAAAGGGGTATGCAGTTGAAATGGCGGCAAGAACCCTTGAGGAAAAGGGAATAACAGGATACGTTATAAATGTCGGTGGAAATATCCGAACGATAGGCGCAAAAGGGAATGGCGAGAAATGGTTGGCGGGTATAGAAAACCCCGAAGGCGACGAGGAAAAGCCATATATCGAGTATTTGAATCTTTCGGGGGAGGCACTGGTTACAAGCGGATCTTATCAAAGATACTATACGGTAGGTGATAAACGGTATCACCATATTATAGATCCTGAAACACTTATGCCAAGCGATAGATTTCTTTCGGTTTCTGTTGTTTGTCAAAGCTCGGCTGACGGAGATGCACTTTCAACAGCTCTTTTCTGTATGACGTATGAAGAGGGCCTTGACCTTATTGAGTCGCTCTCAGGCATTGAGGCTATGTGGCAAACGACAGAAGGGGAAGTATTATTTTCCAGCGGTTTTTTGAATTACACAAATTAAAAAATATATAGCAACAAAACGACCACCCAAAAGGAGAATATTATGTCAGAATTTTTAGCGTCAATCCACCCCGTGGCAGTATGTTTTATTGTATGCTTCGCAAAAATAATTGAGATTACGATTCAGGCGCTTAAAACCTGTATGATGATAAAAGGACAGCGGCTCAGAGCGGCAGGACTTGGATTTGTTGAGTGTGCTATATGGGGGCTTGTTATTTCAGCTATCATAGGAACTCTCGGGAACAACTTGTTCCTTCTTGCATTTTACTGTCTTGGATACGCTACCGGACTTTTCCTCGGCTCAACTCTTGAGAGTAAAATTGCACTTGGAACGTCAAATCTTCAGCTTGTTGCAAATGATGAAAACACCAAAAAGATAACAGCTTATCTTCACGAAAACTCTCGTGGATATACTGTTTTTGATGGTTACGGTGCGACAGATAAGATGAATATGATCCTGATAATACTTCCCAGACGAGATTCTATTATGGTGCTTAGGGAAATACGAAGGATTTGTGAAAATCATGTTTTCGTTGTAACATCAGAGGTTAGTAAATATTCCGGTGGTTATGGAATTAAGAAGTAAATGATACGCAATTGCCGATTTATTATTGTTTGCTTACTTTAGCCCCCTTTTCGATTGAAAAGGGGGCTTTTCGTTATTTCATCACCTTCACGAAGCGGAACATTTTGTCAGGTCCTTCGTCGCGGTCGTGTTTTTTGTCTTCTGGCATTTCGTGTTCGGGTTGGAAATATTCGCACCAAAATTGATCGATATGAAATCCGCACTTGTTAACATAGAAATGGATATTTCGTTTTTCAAAATAAGGAGTGCAGGTTTCCCAAACCTCGGTTTTGGGATGAAGAGCCTCCACAGACTGCCATGCTCTATACCCGATACCTTTGCTTTGCTCGTCAGGAGAGACGAATAATAGTTCGAGGTGGTTATGATGGGTTTCTTTATCAATCTTCAAAATCACGCCCCCGACTTTTCTGCCGTCTATCATAATGCGATATGTTTCGTTGCTTGGATCATCGATACAATTCTCAATGGTTGCGCGGGAGATAATCTCGCCGTCATCATCGATATGATCATCTCGCTCGCCAAATTCCATTATAGCGCCGTATTTGAACGCCCATTGATTGTCTAGAATGAACTGCTCTCTGTCGTCTGAAGTTAAGTGGACGAGGGCGACATTTGTGTTTTTCATCATAAAATCCTCCAAAAATATAGCTCGGGCTATTGCGTATACAATAACCCGAGCTCACTTGGACACCTAATCCGGCAATTGAACGCTACGGCGATCTGCCTCCGGTGACTACTATTTCGTTGAAATCATTATATCACAGATTAGAGAAAAAGTAAAGAGCTTTAGAAAAAATCGAAGACTCTTTGCTGTTTATATGCCGTAAGTTTCCGTCAACGGATCTTTGAAAATGCTGATTTGAGGTGTTGCGAATGTGAAAACGATAAATAGAATGGCAACTATGCAGAGCAGAGATATCGCCAATTTTGTATTTTTACAAATTGTTGCTTCTTTGTTGAATAGACGTGTTTCGTATATATATGCAACCGCTGCCGATATGAAAAATATTGCGATATTAATCCAATCGGGTGACTTGCTGATCACACCGTTGTAGGTGTAGAACAGAACGGGAATTAGTACAAGTCCGAGAAGTGTTCCTTTCAGCTTTACACACCAAAAATTTTCACGGTCACGGAAGAAAAAGCTCTGCACAATAGCATATACAAACATTGGCCAAAAGAGTATCTTCATGTGTTCCCATGTTGATTCGTTTACTCCTGAAAAAGCGGCAATGAATATTGATTTGCCTGACCAATCATATAAAAAATGCAATAATGTTCCCGCAAGTGCCGTAACTGCAAACCCCATCAACTGCCAAAGTCCTATTGATCGTTTCATAGCTCACCTCGAATACTTATTCAAGCTTAGTGTATGTATAAATATGTGTGGATATACCACATAATGCTGATAAAGAAAACCTACAACCTTTTAGTCATCTTGAGCAATAATCTCCTTTTTGAATGTGATATTTATTTTGCACATTACGTTTTTTGGGAAAATTAAGATAATTGTTGAAATTTTTCGAAAAAGGTATTATAATATAAAATAATAGTATAATGGATTAGTACTATGATATTAAATTTAAAGTGGGAATTTGCGATAATATGACTATTTCAAACGTAATCGAATTACTTGGAGGGCTTGGATTCTTTCTCTTCGGCATGTCTCTTTTGGGCGACGCACTGAAGCGCGTTGCGGGAAGCAAACTGGAAACAGTTCTTGGCAAACTTACGTCCACTACGTTCAAGGGCGTTGTTCTTGGTGCGTTGGTTACAGCGGTTATCCAATCGTCTTCGGCAACCACTATTATGGTAGTCGGCTTTGTAAACTCGGGTATTATGCAACTTGTAAATGCTATTGGTATTATTATGGGTGCAAATATCGGTACGAC
>JAFYLR010000026.1 GCA_017550115.1 Clostridia bacterium
CCGCATCTATGCCACTCCCAAGCAATTCAGCTGCAATAATATGCGTCCTCGGAGATACGGATGAATACTTAAAGCACCCCGTATCCGAGCTTATCGCCGCATAAATACAAGCGTCTATACCACTGTCAATTGAATCTATCGCACCGATGCGAAGCATTTCTCTGGAAATTTCAAAAATAAGCTCTCCCGTCGCCGAAATGTCAGGCACTATATATCCGTCCGCATACTGATCTCCCTTGCCATGATGGTCTATCATAAGATCGATTCTTCCGATATATTCATCGGCAAGAGCACCGAGCTGTGCAGGCGAAGCTGTATCAACTGCAATTATCCTCTCGTGTGAAAAATCATCAGGCATATTCTCGCTCAAAAGACTCTCTTGTACGTAAGTCAAAAATTGTAAACGCTTTGGCAGCTCATTAGAACAGATGCAGTGTACTTTCATTCCCTGAGCTTCCAAAAGTCGCTTCATAGCAAATGCGGAGCCGACCGTATCGCAATCCGGACGAGCGTGGCATAAAATGAGAGTATCTTTCTTTTGGGTGAGAATTTCAACCGTTTCAGAAAGCGTCAATCGGCGATATTTTCCGCTTTTAAGCTCACTCATCGCCGTTTTCTCCTTCATCGTCAGACTCTTCCTCGCTAAAGGTTATTCCCTCAAGAAGAGTTGCGATATGCGCACCGTGCTTTATAGAATTATCGTGTATAAAGGTAAGCTCGGGCGTCATACGAAGATTCATTCTTCTCGCGATCTGCCCTCTTATATATCCGCTCGCCGCCTTCAATCCTTTTGCGACTTCCTTAGGATCTTCCGCAGTTAAATAAGAATAATATATCTTTGCGTATTTAAGGTCGGGAGTGACCTCTGCCGAGGTAACGCTGACAAACGCTCTCTGGACTCTAGGGTCCTTGACCTCTCGCAAGATCATAGCTATCTCCTTTAGCATTTCGTCGTTTATACGCCCTCTTCTGTAATTTGCCATATCTTTTCTCCGATTTATAATCTTCTAAACTAATATTTTTATGTCAACACTCACGATATTTTCACCGTAACAACATATCCACCGATATTATCACCTGAAACCGAATATTCAAACCCTGTGGGAAGAATTATTTCGGCATTTCCGTAATCATCAGCTGTAACATAGTATATTTCGTAGGAATTTCCATCGTCACAGTCTATTTTAAGGTGTGATTCATTATAAAGATAGTTTGTCATCAAAAGCTCGAGGTATTCTTCGAGCACCAACCCTTCTGTGTACATATAATACGCATGGGGCACGCCAACGTATCTGAAATGCCACGCTTCATAAGCAATTCCTGTTATTTCGGTTTTCTCTTCTGGATAACGCAAAACAAACCCGTATTTATGGGCATTCTCATAAATCCAAAGATATTCTTCTTCGTCTTGAATATAAGTATTTACTCCGTCCTTATATACAGACATATCGAACGCCAGCGCAGTGTGATGCTCACTCTCGCTCGGCTTTGCAACGTATTTCGCCGCCTCTTCCTCGCCGTCACGTTCTACTCTGTAATCGTAAAGCTCCTTTTGCGATTCATAGGAACGGTAGGCACTCTTTACAAGCAAGCCTCTTTCTCCCGTTGCTTCATAAAACTCTTCGGCAAGTCCGTTGAGCTTTTCGAGCACCGATTCTTCAAGATAAAGGTCCGTAGTGCTTATCTGATATGCCCTTGCACCGTTATCGTATTTCTTTCTTCCGGTGTAAAGGTCTTTCAATTCAATGTCATCCGGGAAAACGTAAGGTGCTCCGGCTCTGACCAATATAAGATCGCCTCTATTAAGTTCCTCTCCAGCAAAAGACTTGGTTATAAAGCCTTCTCCAAGCACTCCCGGTGCCGTGTCAGCAGGATCTGTGTCAGGCGGGAGCGAACTTGTATCGGTTGTTTGTACCGTGTCCTCTACTCTCTCGCTTCGATTACGCAAAGAAATAAGAAAAACCGTCGAAAGCACAATAATAGCAACAACAATAAGCGACAACACTATCGTCTTTATCATCTTCTGCCTTTTTCGCCTACGTGAACGATAACCGCCCATATGACCGTAATTCATAAAATCCTTCCTTTCTTCGCGTTCGTACGCTTCAATAATTGAGACAAGAAGCAGGGATGCCCTGCACATCTTATGCAGATGCGTATGAGAGTCCCTGCCGCCTTATAAGTTTTATCGAAATCAGTCTGCATCCTTTATGGAGAGACGGATTCTGTTTTTATCGTCAACACCGAGGTATTTAACACGAACAGCGTCTCCTACCTTGAGTACGTCCTCAACCTTTTCAACTCTGTTCTCGGATATCTTGGAAATATGAACCATACCTTCTTTACCGGGAGCATATTCAACGAAAGCACCGCAAGCGATAATTCCGGTAACAGTTCCGGGGTACGTCACGCCAACCTCAGGCTCAAAGCAGATAGCGTCTATCATCGCCTTTGCAGCCTCAGCATCAGCTGTGTTCACTGCCGCAATATGAATAGTTCCGTCCTCTTCGATATCTACCTTTGCACCTGTATCGCCCGTGATCTTCTGGATAACGCTTCCGCCCTTACCGATGACCTCACGAATCTTATCGGGATCGATCTTCATTGTGAGCATCTTGGGTGCGTATTTGGATACGTCCGCACGAGGAGCTTCTATCGCCTTGAGGATAACCTCATCTATGATATAGTCGCGTCCCTTGTGAGTAATATCAAGGGCCGCCTTGATTATCTCGGGTGTAAGACCGTCTATCTTAAGGTCCATCTGTATAGACGTAATACCGGCATGAGTACCTGCTACCTTAAAGTCCATGTCTCCATAGAAGTCCTCAAGACCCTGTATGTCTATCATAGTCTCCCAGCTTCCGTCCTCCTCAGTTATAAGTCCGCAGGAGATACCCGCAACAGGAGCCTTTATCGGAACACCTGCATCCATAAGTGCAAGAGTAGAACCGCAAACAGAGCCCTGCGAGGTTGAACCGTTTGACGAAAGAACGTCAGAAACGAGACGAATAGCATAGGGGAATTCATCCTCGGAAGGAAGAACCGGCACAAGAGAACGTTCAGCCAAAGCACCGTGGCCAATCTCACGGCGTCCGGGGCTTCTTGCACTCTTTGCCTCGCCCGTAGAATATCCGGGCATATTGTAATGGTGCATATATCTCTTTGATTTCTCGTTATCAATGCCGTCAAGCATCTGAGCTTCATCAAGAGTGCCAAGGGTTGCAGATGTGAGCACCTGAGTCTGACCTCTTGTGAACATACCCGAGCCGTGAACTCTCGGAAGAATTCCCACCTCAGCTGTGAGCGGACGGATCTCGTCCATACGTCTGCCGTCAACACGCTTTCTATCGCGAAGGAGCCATCTTCTTACGATCTTCTTCTGGATCTTATAGATAAGCTCTTCCATTATAGCAGGAACGTCGGGATATTCCTCGCTGAACTTTTCTGCGATGTCGTCCATAATGGGCTGCATCTTAGCGTCACGAACGTTCTTGTCGTCTGTATCAAGAGCTTCCATAACAGCCTCTTCGCAGTATGCGAATATCTTATCGAACATATCGTGGTCAAGCTCACATGAGGGATAATCGAACTTCGGCTTACCGATCTCATCAACTATACTGCTGATAAATTCAAGAATACCCTGATTTTCCTTGTGTGCAAGCATGATAGCGTCATACATAACGTCATCGGGAACCTGATTTGCTCCCGCCTCTATCATAACTACCTTTGTTTTAGAGGAAGCAACAGTAAGCTCAAGATCGCTCACCTTTCTCTGCTCCTCTGTGGGATTTATAACGAGCTTACCGTCAACAAGACCGACAAACACGCCGCTTATAGGTCCGTTCCACGGAATATCGGATATAGCAAGAGCAGTAGATGCACCGATCATTGCAGCGATTTCGGGCGAACAATCGGGGTCAACACTCATAACCGTAAGCGAAAGAGCTACGTCGTTTCTGAGGTCCTTCGGGAAAAGAGGTCTTATAGGACGGTCGATAACACGGGAAGTGAGAACCGCCTTCTCAGAGGGCTTACCCTCTCTCTTGAGATATCCGCCCGGGATCTTTCCCGCAGCGTACATTCTCTCCTCAAAATCAACCGAAAGGGGAAGGAAATCGATTCCGTCACGAGGCTTTGCACTTGCAGTAGCACAGCAAAGTATCGCCGTTTCACCATAGCGAACCATAACAGAACCGTTTGCAAGACCTGCCATTTTGCCCGATTCGATAACGAGCGGACGGCCTGCGAGGGTGTAGTTAAACACCTTGTAGTTTTTGAACTCCATAGAGGAGCTGATAATGCCTGACATTTTAATCCTCCGTAAAATTTATTTTCACCGCATCACAGAGGCTTAGCACTTAAACGAGCGCCGACTTCGGTGCGCATTTAACTGCTAATCCGCATGCGATCGGTATTTTCAAAAAAACAGTATGGAGTGAGGAGCGAAAGCCACGCTCTCACTCATCACTCCCAAAGTACGTATTACTTTCTGAGACCAAGTCTCTCAACTATTGAACGGTAACGGTTGATATCAACTCTCTGGAGGTACGCAAGAAGATTTCTTCTGTGACCAACCATCTTGAGAAGACCGCGGCGGCTGTGATGGTCACCCTTGTTCTTTTTAAGATGCTCTGTGAGATTGTTGATACGGCTTGTGAGAATAGCGATCTGAACCTCAGGTGAACCTGTGTCTCCCTCACAAGTTTTGTACTCGTTAATAATGGCTTGCTTTTCTTCCTTTAACATGTTTTTCACCTCATTAAAAATATTTGCGCATACACAGAGATCGGCAGGTGAAGCTCCTTTTTGAAAGGCCTATACCGAAAACCGAGCATACGTATAGTAAATAAGTGGAATGACTCCAAGAAGTCAAACCTTGGGGTATTATAGCATACTTTTTTCGATTTGTAAAGAGTTTTTTGCCTATTATTTCAAAAAAACCGCAAAGTCACAAAAAGTTTACAATCTCAAGGAGCGTGATTTTGATTTTTTCATCGCCACCACGCCCGAAAAAATCAGCATCGCTCCAAAAAACTTACGAACCATATCTCCGCCAAGCACTCGCAAAAGAATATTGCCCACACCCGCACCCACAAGTCCAAAAAGTACAAGGATCAGCACTACACCGTAATTTATTTTTCTGTGTGTCAGATGATATATCATAGCAGAGCCGGAGGAGAAAAGAAAAAAGAGCAAATTCAGGCCCTGTGCCGTTATCTGATCATATTCACCGAGAAAAGTCAGATATATAACAAGCAGACCGCCGCTTCCAACCCCCAGACCCGACAAAACTGCCGCGGCAGTACCGAAAAGAAAATTCATCGAATCCCCCCTATTTAAGAATCATATATATCCCCGACCATATAACAAGGATCGCAAAAATGCGTTTCAACCACACTGTACTTATTCTTGAAAGCAAATAGGCTCCCACAAGCCCGCCTATGATGGCAGGGATAACGTACTCGCCGAAACGCTCTGTCTGAAGATCTCCCCTTAATCCGTAAATTATTGTAGAAAACATTGATATCGGCAGAGTTGCCGCTATAACGTTCGCAAATATATCACGTCGGGGCATCTCATCCTCTCCCATAACGCTCTCGAGGACAAAAGTCATAATTATGCCGCCACCCGCACCCAAAAGTCCATTTGCCACACCGCCAAAAAGGCCGCCTATAGCTAAAAGCAACACCCTTCCCCCGACATTCACTTTTTCCTTTTGCATTTTCACACCGTCCAACATCTTGTATAAAAATAGAGTTTAACTCTTGTAATATTGAATATAAAGTGTTATAATATAGAAGTAACATTTGTATTTTCCCACGCAAACCGTTATAATATGCGTGAACACAATAAATTTGAAAGGACTACCAAAATGAAGCAGAGCGTTTCAAAAAAAACAGCGAAGAAAAACGAAAAAGTTAAAAATAAACAGAAAAAAAACACGCCCAATCCCGAGCGCTCAAAGCAGCTCATTCATCAAATAATTCCTTATATTCTGTCGGTTGTGGCAATTTTCTTTGCGATTTGCTTTTTATTCGTAAATCTTTTTAATAAACCCGAATCAATGGGATTTATCGGCAAGATATTAACCAACTTGCTTCTTGGCCTTTTCGGTTTCGGAGCTTTCCTTATCCCCCTTTTGCTTATGTATCTTGCTCTCGTATGGAGAAAAAGCATAAATTTTGGGCAAACAGGATATAAAATATTCTTTTCCTGTGCTTGTATCGTGCTCGTTTCATCGCTTATACACGTTTGTGTTCTCGCGGGCGGAGCTGAGGAGACCTTGAACCCGATCAAGCTCTGGAGAAGCGGCTGTTCTATTACCGGAGGCGGTCTTGTAGGTGGATTTATAGGTCAGCTCTCGTTCTACGGATTGGATTTCGTAGGATCTCTTATCGTTATTATCGCTATCCTTGCAGTTACGCTTATGTTCCTCTTCGGTCTTACGCCCGATAATATCATAGTATATATAAAGTATAAAGCAAAGCTTAGAGCCGAGAAGCGTGAACAGATTTCGGGCGACCCCGTATTTATAGACAAGCCACGATTCACCGCAAAGGATCTCGAAACTACCGATGAAACAGACAAACCAGCACGTCGAAAAAAGCGTACGTTCGACGTTGATATAGAACCGGATACGGAAACCGACGCCACCCCCGAAGACCTCGGTCTTGAATTTATGAATAATCCCGATGATATTGCAGTTTCGCCCTCAGACAGTGCTTTTGACGAGGCTCTGTCTGAGGTGAATAAGGCGATCGGCATAGAAAACGGTATTCCGGTAAACAATGACGCTTCCGAAAATGACGACAGCCTTGACGTACTCTTCGGAGCCGTTTCTGCAACGCAAAAAAATGATGACATCGCGCCTTGGGAAACTATGCCCCAAAAAGCAGAATCAGATGACGATTTCCTTACAGTATCAAAAGAAACTATAACAGATATCAAGCCTGAAAAACGTCTTTCCGGAGAGCAGGTAAGAGCAGAGATATACCCGCCTATAACGTTGCTCAGCGAAGACAAGGCATCAAAGCCCGAAAACTTCTCAGCTGAGCTTCGTTCAACCGCCGAAAAGCTTCAGGAAACTTTAGCAAGTTTTAATGTAAAAACAAAGATAGTCGGCTGTTCAAGAGGGCCTACAATAACCCGTTACGAGCTTCAACCCGAAGCAGGAACGAGAGTTCGTTCCATCGCCAACCTCGTTGACGATATTGCTCTCA
>JAFYLR010000027.1 GCA_017550115.1 Clostridia bacterium
TAAGCTCTATAAACTTATCTGGGAACGCTTTGTTGCAAGTCAGATGCAGTCGGCAAAGCTTAATACGGTTGTTGCTGATTTTTCTGTTGGCGGATATGTGTTCCGTACAAGCGGATATACTGTTGAATTTCCCGGATATATGGCTATTTATGAAGAAAGCGAAGAAGAAAAGAAACAAAAAGATGGCGATGAGGAGATTCGCAACCTTCAGTTGCCTGATGTAAAAGAGGGAGAGAGCTTCAGTGCGGAGAAAATAGATCCGGCACGTCATTTTACAGAGCCGCCCCCGAGATATACGGAAGCTTCGCTTATAAAATTCCTCGAAGAAAAGGGAATCGGACGTCCTTCTACCTATACGCCCATTATAACGACGATACTTGCGAGAAATTACGTTCTCCGCGACGGAAAGGCACTTGTGCCGACACCGCTCGGAGAGGTTACAACCAAGCTTATGAAGGAAAAATTCTCGGACATTGTCGATTATAGATTTACGGCGACGATGGAAGACGATCTTGATGCCATCGAGAAGGGCGAGAGCGATATTAAAGAGATCCTCAGTTCCTTCTATGATGATTTTTCAAAAGAGCTTGAGAAGGCAGAGGCTACGATCGAAAAAGACAACTATGAGCTTCCCAAAGAGGAGACTGACATAATTTGTGATAAATGCGGCAGTAAAATGATAGTTAAGAGTGGCAAGTTCGGTAAATTTGCGGCTTGTCCTAATTATCCTAAGTGCCGTAATACTAAGCCTCTTGTAGAAAAAGAGGAAAAGAAGACAGAAGATAAAAAAGTTGTTGTTTCGGATATGAAATGCGAAAAATGCGGTGCAGATATGGTGCTTCGTAACGGTAGATTCGGAAGCTTCTATGCTTGCAGCCGTTATCCCGAGTGTAAGTTCACAAAGCAGAAAACAAAGGAACTTGACGTCAACTGCCCAAAGTGCGGAGGAAAGATTGTGACAAAATACGGTCGTAACCATACCGTTTTCTATAGCTGTGAAAATTATCCGAATTGTGATTTTTCATCGTGGGATATGCCGATAAATGAAAAATGCCCGAATTGCGGAGAGCCGCTTTTCCGTAAAAAAGGCAAACCTCTTGTTATCTGCCATAAAAAGAGCTGTGGATACAAACGAGAGATGACAGCTGACGACGAGGCTTTGGGAGAAAATTAAGATGGAGCAGAATATTAGTCAGCCACTTTCTCTTGACGTTATAGGAGCCGGACTTGCGGGGTGCGAGGCGGCTTGGCAGGCGGCAAACAGAGGTGTATCTGTCTGTCTTTATGAAATGAAGCCTTCAAAATATACTCCTGCACATCATTCGGACGGGTTTGCTGAGCTTGTCTGCTCAAATTCGCTCCGTTCAGATAGTACTTCAAATGCGGTCGGACTTTTGAAGGAAGAATTGAGACGAATGGGATCGCTTATCATGGAGGCGGCAGATGCAACAAAAGTACCTGCGGGCTCGGCTCTTGCGGTTGACAGACATCTCTTTTCTGAATATATAACCGAGAAGATAAAAAATCATCCTAACATTAAGGTGATAAGTGAAGAAAAATCAGAAGTATCGGAGGGATATACGGTTATTGCAACCGGACCTCTCACCTCTGATCCTATGGCGGATTATATACGTGATACCTTGGGGTGCGAGGGTTTGCATTTCTTTGATGCGGCGGCTCCTATCGTTGATTTTTCTTCAATAAACATGGATATTGCTTTTTTTGCTTCCCGATATGACAAGGGGGACGCGGATTATATCAACTGTCCTATGACAAAAGAGCAATATGATGCTTTCTACGATGCTCTTATAAGTGCAAAAGAGGCGGAATTAAAGCAATTTGATCGAGATTCGCAGAAGGATCCGAAGGTTTTTGAGGGATGTATGCCTGTTGAGGTGATGGCGAGACGAGGACGTGAAACCTTGCTGTTTGGGCCCTTGAAGCCTGTTGGACTTATTGACAAAAGAACAGGCAAAGAGTCGTATGCCGTCGTTCAGCTCAGAAAAGAAAACGTACAGGGAACTATGTATAATATCGTTGGGTTCCAGACGCACCTTACATTTGAGGAGCAGAGAAGAGTTTTTCGTATGATACCGGGCCTTGAGAATGCTCAATTTTTGCGTTACGGTGTTATGCATAGAAATACTTATCTTGACTCTCCTTCGATTCTTGATGAGCGTTACGCTATGCGTAAGAATCCTAATATATTTTTTGCGGGGCAAATGACGGGTGTTGAAGGCTATATTGAATCTGCCGCATCGGGATTCGTTGCGGGAGTTAACGCAGCACTGTCTGTACTCGGAAAAGAGCCTGTTATATTCTCTCCTAGGACAATGATCGGAGCTATGGCTCATTACGTCAAGAACGGAGTTAACTCGTCTTTTCAGCCTATGAATGCTAATTTTGGTATTATTGAGCCGCTTGAGGTGCGAGTAAAAGGTGGAAAAATCGCAAAAAACGAAGCTCTTGCTATGCGTTCGCTCGAGATCATTTCTAATATGAATTTTTGACGGCAAAGGGCTGTCTTTAAGTTAATTTAAGCGACAAATTATTGGGAGAAATAAATGAGAATTATTGTTGATGTGATGGGCGGAGATAACGCCCCGGCAGAGCTTATTAAAGGAGCTATCAAGGCCGCTGAAGATTGTTCGGCGGAATATGTTCTCGTCGGAAACAAGGCCGACATTGAAAAGGTTGCCGCAGAAAATGAACTTGACTTATCGGCTTTTAGCATAGTTGATGCCAAAGAAACTGTTGAAATGATAGACGATCCTATCTCTTCTGTTAGAAAGAAGAGTGAAAGCTCTATGATGGTTGGACTCAAGCTTTTGGCAGACGGCAAGGGTGATGCGTTTGTCAGCACGGGAAACACAGGTGCTCTTTTCACCGGTGCTACGCTTATTGTAAGAAGAATCAAGGGAATTCAGCGTGCGGGAATTGCAACTGTTTTGCCGATGAATTCTCCTGTGCTTTTGCTTGATTCGGGTGCGAATATAAACGTTACCCCCGAATATATTGAAGCATTTGCTATGATGGGTTCCGTATATATGAAAAATATATTCGGAATTGAAAATCCGAGGGTCGGACTTTTGAATAACGGAAGCGAAAGTGGCAAGGGAACTCAGCTCCACGTTGATACCTATAAGAGACTTCGGGCAAACTTGAATATCAATTTTGTTGGAAATGTTGAACCTAATAGAGTTCCGTTCTCAGCTTGTGATGTTCTGGTTACCGACGGATTTACGGGTAACATACTTATCAAGAGCATTGAAGGTATGGGCAAATTGATGATCGACTCTATAAAAGGTGTGTTCCTCTCGAACGGACTTACTAAGGTTTCCGCTTTGCTTGTTAAAAAACAGCTCAGCGGTATGAAAAAGAAATTCGATACGACAGAATACGGCGGGGCACCTTTGCTCGGTCTTAGAAAACCTGTCATCAAGGCTCACGGAAATTCAAATGCTAAGGCGTTTTCAAACGCAATAAAGCAGGCGTATTCTTTTGCTTGTTCGGGAATTATAGATGACATAACAGAAGAGGCCACGCTTTTACGCGAAAAGAGACTTGCAGATGAAGCAAAAACGCTTCCGCACGGTGCACTTGATGGCGACGAGGGAATAAAATAAAAACGAAAGGGCGACAAAAATGGCTGATTTTCCTTATGATATAAGTGAACTTGAGAAGGTTCTCGGGTATGTTTATAACGATATATCTCTGCTTCGTAAGGCTTTAACTCATTCATCATATTCGAACGAGCTGAAACTCCGCCATATTGATTCGGAATGTAATGAGAGGCTTGAATTTCTCGGGGATTCTGTTCTTTCAATAATTGTAAGCGAATATCTTTTCTCGCATTATACAAAGCGTCCCGAAGGGGAACTTACAAAAATGAGAGCTGAGGTCGTCTGTGAAAAAGCACTTTCAAAGTTTGCCTTGAAGATCGGACTTGGAAACTATCTGTATCTCGGTCACGGTGAAGAAAAAAACAACGGCAGAGAGAGAAAGAGTATTCTTGCGGACGCGTTTGAAGCTATGCTTGCTTCTATGTATCTTGACGCAGGGAAAAACGGCAAAAAGATGGTTGCCCGTTTTTTGCTTCCTTTCATTAAAGATGAATTAGAGCTTCTTGCGGCAGACGGACATGGAAAAGATTTTAAGACTTTGCTGCAGCAGATCGTTCAGCAGGTTGACGGAGAGGTTCTTGAGTACGTCACGGTTGATGAAAGCGGGCCCGACCATAAAAAGCATTTTACTGTTGACGCGAGACTTAACAGTAATGTTATCGGACGGGGCGAGGGCGCGTCAAAACGTGAGGCTGAACAGAGGGCGGCTGAGCAGGCGCTCAAGCTGTTTGGAGAATGATTTTTTATAGAAATGAGGGACTGTGCTGTTTTTCAGCCCAGTCCCACTCGCATTTGATTTAAGTGTAAAGGGATATTTATTATGAGTAAATCGGACAGAAAAAAACATATTAATATACCTATTTTTATACCGCATCTCGGTTGCCCGAATAACTGTGTTTTCTGCAATCAGCGATCAATTTCGGGACATATTGATTTTGACGAATCATCGGTATCGAAAGAGATTGAAGAGGTGCTTTTTGCGGTGGAAAAATCGGGGAAGGCGACGGATATCGAAATTGCCTTTTTCGGAGGATCGTTTACAGGAATTGACCGTTCACTGATGCTGCGTTTGCTTGAGAGGGCTTATTCATATGTGAAAGATGGCAGAGTGAGTTCGATAAGGCTTTCGACAAGACCTGATTATATTGACGATGAGGTGCTTGATATTCTGAAAAAATACGGTGTTCGGACGATAGAGCTTGGGCTTCAAAGCATGTCCGAAAAGGTGCTTTTATCTACCAAACGAGGACACAGTACCGAGCAGGCAGAGACGGCTTGTCGTCTTATAAAAAAGCACGCTTTTGAGCTTATCGGTCAGATGATGATAGGTCTTCCTTCTGCGAGTGAAGAGGACGAGATCATGACGGCGAAAAGGATATGTGAGCTTGGTGCTGACGGTGCAAGAGTTTATCCTACTGTGGTTTTTTACAACACAGAGCTTTGCGAAATGGCAAAGTCGGGGCTATATACTCCTATTGGGGAGGACGAATCAGTCATACGTACGAAAAACGTTCTTGCGGTTTTTGATGCTTTTGGGGTGCCCTGCATAAGAGTAGGTCTTTGCGCCTCCGAGAATCTTTCAAGTGATAGTGAGGTTTACGGTGGTGCGAATCACAGTGCTATAGGGGAACTTGCTATGGGCGAACTATTTTACGATAAAATCTGCTTGGCACTAGAGTCGATAGCCGATGACGGAGAGAAAAATTTATACGTTTACGTACCAAAGGGTGCTGTTTCAAAGGCTATCGGACAAAAGAGAAGGAATATAAACCGAATTAAAGATAAATATTTTGTAAAAAAACATATTAAAAATATTAAAATCCTTGAAAATGAGGAAATTATCGGGTATAATATAAAGATAGAATTTGATGTCATCGGAGGATAAACCGTTGTATTTGAAATCCTTAGAACTTCAGGGCTTTAAATCCTTCCCTGATAAAACAAAATTGAATTTTGAAGAGGGTGCTACTGTCATAGTAGGCCCTAACGGAAGCGGAAAATCGAATATTTCTGACGCTATGCGTTGGGTGCTTGGTGAAATATCGTCAAAAAGCATCAGAGGCACGAAAATGGAGGATATCATTTTCGGCGGTGCTGACAGCAGACGCCCTATGGGATATGCCGAGGTGTCGGTCACGTTTGACAACACCACAGAGGCGGGGGGACATTTGGACAGCCCGTATGATGAGGTTACGGTCACTCGCCGTTATTACAGGGCGGGTGAGAGTGAATATTTCATTAACCGCAAGCCCGTTCGCTTAAAGGACATATATGAGCTTTTCATGAATACGGGTATCGGACGTGACGGATATTCCATAATCGGTCAGGGAAAGATAGCAGAGATCATCTCGCAGAAGAGCGATGAACGCAGAAGTATTTTTGAAGATGCTTCGGGTATTGCCAAGTACCGCCATAGAAAGAGCGAGGCGGAAAGAAAGCTTGCCGCAACAGAAGATAATATGCTCAGAATAAACGATATTCTTTCTGAGCTTGAGGGTCGTGTTGAACCGCTTGCAAAAGAGGCGGAAAAGGCGAAGAAATATCTTGAGCTTTATGATACGAAGAAGCGTGCAGACGTTCAGCTTTGGCTTTATGATACTGAAAAAATACGTGTTGATCTTTCGGCGGCTGAGAGTGCTTTCAAGATGAGCGAGCTTGAGCTTGAGAGTGTTGCCGACAGCTTGACGGCGCTTGAAGCACAAAATGACAAGCTTTTTGAAGCGTCGCAGTCGAACAAGATCGAAAGCGAAGCATTGCTTGATAAGATCAGAGAACAGACGAGCAAAAATCATGAGCTTGACAGTGAATATAAGGTTACACAGACAAATATAGAGCATACGAAAGAGCTTATTTCTTCTTGCGAGGAGAGTATAAAGAATACCGAGAGCTCTATCGAATCGGAAAAAGCGGGAATAGCCGACCGAATAAAGCATATCGATGAGCTTCGAAGCAAGCTTGGAGAGATGAATTCTCTTTACGAGAAAAAGACAGAGGAGCAGAAGATATGTGCGGCTCTGGCAGAGGAGCTTGAGGGTTCGGTTGCTACAGCTCTTGATGATATAAGAGCTCTTGAGAATGAAAGAGTAGATATTCGTGTGCGTAAATCGGTTCTTGAGAATGCAAAGACTACCGATACGGATAAAAACACTTCCATCTTGAGCGAAATCGAGGAATATAAGAAGACCTCACAGGAGCTTGAGAAAAAATGCGTTTCGGCTAAAGTTTCTGTTGACAAATATACTGCCGAGATAGACAAAATTGACGAGGAAGCAGACAAACTCTCGGAGAAAACTTTGACGCTTAATGCTCGTCGCCGTTCTCAGAACGAGGAAGTGGGTAAGCTTAGCGTCAAGAGAGACACAGCGGCTCAAAGAATAGATGCTTTGAAGCGAATGGAGGAGCATTTCGAGGGGTATAACAATTCCGTACGCTTTGTTATGAAGCAATATGATATGGGCAATATAAAAGGCAAGATTTACGGACCTCTCTCGAAATTGATAAGTGTTGAGTCGAAATATATAACGGCTATTGAAACGGCACTTGGTGCTAATCTTCAGAATATAGTTGTCGATAATGAAGACACCGCAAAGGCGGCTATTTACGCACTCAAAAACGCAGGTGCGGGCAGAGCGACTTTTTATCCGTTGTCTTCTATGAAGTCCTCGGGGACATCTAATGAAGTAAGAGATTCTTCTTCATACCGCGGTTACGTTGGAACGGCAGACAAACTGCTTAACTATGAATCTCTTTTTGGAGATATTATATCGTCGCTTCTTGCAAAAACCGTTGTTTTTGATACCATCGAAAACGCAACCGTTATGGCGAAAGCTCTGAAATATAGAGTAAAGGTCGTTACCCTTGACGGTCAGCAGATAAATCCCGGCGGTTCATTTACGGGCGGTTCTGCTAAACGTGATAGTGGAATTCTTAGCCGTACGGGCGAAATAGAGAAACTCTCGGAAGAACTCACACAGGCGGCAAAAGACCTTGAGAAGAGCAAAAAGGTTCTTGAGGAAATCGACAGAGAGTTGAGCTGGGCTGAAAATGAGGCTTTCTCGCTTGACGACCGCCGTAAGCTGATTCAGACTATGATGAATGCTGAAAACTCGGCGTACGATCAGCTCAAAGCCAAGCTTGATGCCAATAATTCGTTAATAGAAAAGCTGAGTGCTGATTTTGACACGCTCTCTGAAATGCAAAAGAAATATGAAGAGGATTTGGCTGTACTTGTGTCTCGTGAAAATGAGCTTACGGTGCAAATTGACGAAATATCCGATTACAGAAACGAAAAAGAGGTCGAAAAGAATGAGGCTCTTGATAAGAAGAACGCAATCGGAGAAGAGCTTACAAGCCTTTATATTTTGATAAGCGAGACGCAAAAGGATATTGAAACAGCTCAGACTCTGCTTTCGAGCTCAGACGAGAGAATACATACTCTTGAAGATGAAATTGAGACGATCAGAGTCAGAATAGCAGAGCTTAATAAAACACTTAAGATCTATGAAGAGGCTCAAAAGGAAAACAGAACTCTTGCACTCGGAGGAGAGCAGAATCTGTCGGTTCTTAATGAATCAAGAGCTCAAAAGGAAGCCGGCGGATTTGAGTTTGAAAAGAAGCTGAACGAAATACGCGGAAAGATTCGTGAAAAAACGAATGAAAAAGAACTTGTATTCAGAAACCATACGGCGAATGAAAACAAATTGGCTCATATTCGCGCGGAGCAGGATAAGCTTTCCTCTAAACTTTGGGACGACTATGAGTTGACCTTGAGCGGTGCCGTTGAGCTTGGATATCCTAAGATAAGCGATGAGGAAAGGGCGGCTGTCGGGCAGATTCAGACGGATTGCCGCAACAAGTTGCGTAATCTCGGTTCTGTTAATGTTAATTCTATTGAGGAATACGCCTCAGTCAAGAGCAGATACGACTATATGTCGGGGCAGATAAACGATCTTACTGCTTCAAAGAATGAATTAAACGATATTATAAGTAAGCTTGAGAAAGAGATGAAGACTGCTTTCATTGATGCATTCAATGCGATAAATGAAAACTTTGGCAGGACATTCTCGGAGCTTTTCGGCGGCGGAAGTGCAGAAATACTTTTGACCGATCCCGAAAACGCTTTGACGAGTGGTATCGAGATAAAGGCGGCTCCTCCCGGCAAGATAATCAAGAGCCTTTTGCAGCTCTCCGGAGGCGAGCAATCGTTTGTTGCCATAGCTCTTTTCTTTGCTATACTTCAGGTTAACCCAACTCCGTTCTGTATTCTCGACGAGATTGAGGCGGCACTTGACGAGGTTAATGTTACCAGATTTGGAGAATACATAAAGAGATATAGCGACGGTACTCAGTTTATACTTATAACACACCGTAGAGGAACTATGGAGGTTGCCGACCGTCTTTACGGCGTAACTATGCCGGAGCACGGTATTTCAAAGGTTCTTTCGCTTAATGTTTCTGATATCAAAAAGACGGAAGGAGACGATTGGGATGGGATTTTTGGACAAGTTGAAAAGCGGTCTCGCTAAAACCAAGAATACTCTTGTCGGACAGATAGATGATCTTGTCAAGAGTTTTGTCAAGGTTGATGAGGATCTGCTTCAAGAGCTTGAGGAGCTTCTTATTTGTGCTGACGTCAGTGTTATGTGCGCAGAGGAGATAATCGAGCGTTTGCGCGAGAGTATCAAGGACGGCAGACTTAAGGAAAAAGAAGAGGTTATGGCGGCACTTCGTGCCATCGTTGAGGATATGATAGGAGAGGGAGAGCCTTTGAAGCTTGATACATCGCCTTCTGTGATCCTCGTTATTGGCGTTAATGGTGCAGGCAAGACAACCTCTATCGGCAAAATATCAAATACACTTATACAATCAGGCAAAAAGGTCGTTGTAGCTGCGGCGGACACTTTCCGTGCGGCAGCGATCGATCAGATAGGTGTTTGGTGCGAACGCTCGGGTGCTGAGCTTATAAAGCAGCACGAGGGGGCAGATCCTGCAGCGGTCGTTTATGACGCTATCAATTATGCAAAGAACAAAAAGGCTGACGTGCTTATCGTTGATACGGCGGGCAGACTTCACAACAAGAAAAATCTTATGGACGAGCTTGCGAAGATAAACCGTGTTATAGACCGTGAGCTTCCGGGTACTTCAAGAGAAAATCTGTTGGTGCTTGATGCAACGACAGGTCAGAATGCCATTCTTCAGGCAAAGGAATTTAAGAATTCTGCAGAGATAACAGGACTTGTTTTGAACAAGCTTGACGGTACGGCAAAGGGAGGTATTGTCATCTCTATAAAAAATGAGCTTGGAATACCCGTTAAATTTATTGGAGTTGGCGAGAAGATAGATGATATGCAGCCTTTCTCGGCGATGGATTTTTCAAAAGCACTTTTTGAATGAGGCGTAAAATGGAGATGGTTTTAGCATCAAGAAACAAAAAGAAAATAGCAGAGCTTCAGGTTCTTTTGAGTGAGACTCTCGGAGATGAGGTGAAGGTTATTTCTCTTGATGACATCGGTTTTGAGGGCGAGATCGAAGAGGACGGAGATAGCTTTGAGAAGAATGCGATGATAAAAGCTCGTGCTGTTGCCGATCGTGGATATATCGGCATCGGTGATGATTCGGGTCTGGTGGTTTTTGCACTTGACGGTGCTCCCGGAATATATTCAGCAAGATACGCAGGTGAGCACGGCAATGATTCGATGAACAACGAAAAGCTGCTAAGAGAACTTGCTCATAAGGACGATCGCTCGGCTGCGTTTGTAAGTGTGGTTGCCTGTGCGTTTCCCGACGGAGAATGTGATTTTACGGTCAAGGGTGAGTGCGTAGGCGAGATACTTACAGAGTATCGAGGTGACGGTGGATTTGGCTATGATCCGTTGTTTTATTACAAAGAATTAGACAAAACGTTTGCTCAGCTTTCAATGGCTGAAAAGAATGAGATAAGCCACAGAGGAAAGGCTATGCGGGCTTTTGCTTGTGAGTTTGGCAAATATATACGTAAAAATGACTAAAAGAGGTATCGGATCTTGATTTTATGAAGATCTGAGCTTCGGGAAGGCAAAAATGCTTAACAGTAAACAAAGAGCCACGCTTCGAGGCATGGCGAACAGTCTTGATCCTATTATGCAGGTAGGCAAGGGCGGTATCGGAGAAAATCTTATTAAAACCGTAACTGATGCTCTTGAAGCAAGAGAACTTATCAAAATGAAGGTTCTCGATAACAGTGCGGAGAGTGCAAAAAGTGCCGCACAGGAATTAGCGGAGGCAACTGGAGCTGACGTTGTCTGCGTTATTGGAACAAAATTCGTGCTTTTTAAGCAAGCGAAAAACCAGAAAAACAGAAAAATTTTTCTTGATTGAGGTTTCCTTAAGTGAAAATCGGAATTTACGGCGGTACGTTTTCTCCACCGCACAATGGTCATATAAGAGCTGCTTGGGAATTTATACGCGAGATCGGGCTTGATACTCTTCTTGTCATTCCCGCAGCAATTCCTCCGCATAAGGTTGAAGAGGAAAAAATAGATCCGCTTTTGCGTTTTGAAATGTGCAGATTGGCGTTTGATGATGAGAAGTGTGTTATCTCCGATATCGAACTCAAGCGAGGCGGTAAAAGCTATACTGTGTTAACAATTGAGGAGTTAAAACAGATGTACCCCGATGATGAGCTTTTTTTGCTTTGCGGTACTGATATGATACTTACCTTTGACAGCTGGTATCGTTTTCAAGACATTTTTTCGATGTGTACTGTTGTATATGTAAGACGAGAGGACGATCCCGACACCAAAGAGCAAATCAAGGGAAAAATTGAAATTTATACGGAACAGTTTGGTGCTAAGATACGTCATATATCTCCGAGGACAACGGAATTATCTTCAAGCGATATAAGAACTCTTATAAAGCAAGGCGAGGATATTTCGGAGCTTGTTCCGCCGCAGGTGAAACGCTTTATTTGCGAGCGAGGGTTATACGTTTAGGAGGAGTTATGTTTTGTGAATCGCAGCTCTTATCTCTGAGAGCAGATATTTCGGGGAAAATGTCGCCATCAAGACTTGAACACACGCTTGGAGTTGAGCGTATGGCGGTTCGCTTGGGAGAACTTTATGCCCCTGAGAAAATTCCCGTTTTGGTGGCAGCGGCACTTCTACATGATATAACTAAAGAAAATAGTTTTCAAAAACAGTTGCAAATATGCGATAATCTTGGTATAATGGTTTCGTGTGACGAAAAAAATGCACCGAAAACGCTTCACGCAATAACCGCGTCTGCGATAATACCAAGTGAGTACCCAGATTTTGCGGTTTCCGAGATTTTAGATGCTGTGCGTTGGCATACAACGGGCAGGGCGGGTATGAGCATTTGCGAAAAGCTGATTTATTTGGCTGATTACATTGAGGATACGAGAAAATTTGAGGATTGTGTTTACCTCAGAGAATATTTTTTCGATGCCGATCCGAGCAAAATGTCCATGTCTGATAGATTGATACATCTTGATAGGACTTTGCTTTTGTCTTTTGATATGACAATAAGACAGCTCGTAGATGAGGGCTCTCCGATACACGTATCGACCTTTTCTGCAAGAAATCATCTTATAATTGATCTTTCGGGAAAAGACAGCCCCGATAACAGTATGTTTATTTAATAATTGGACGGGCAACACCCAAGAGGATAGATATAGAAATGACAAATAAAAATACAAACAAAAAA
Source organism: Clostridia bacterium (assembly GCA_017550115.1). GTDB lineage: Bacteria > Bacillota > Clostridia > Oscillospirales > CAG-272 > SIG710. The sequence continues at coordinate 12,324 of JAFYLR010000027.1, forward strand.
GAAAGACTTGTTGAAACATTAGTTATTTTGTTTTTTACTCTTGTTGCGATAGGTATTGGAGTAGGAATTGCGGCAGGGAATTTTTCTCCCGCGCCACCTGATGTTGATGAAGAAATTCCGTTTCATACGGGCGATGTTGAAACGGACTTGGAAAATTTGGGGCAAGAAGATCAGGCGGATAAACAAGAGGACAAGTATGTTCGCAAAGAGGGCGTTTATAACTTCATGTTCGTAGGCTACGACAAGGCGGCAGGTCTTACCGACGTTATAATGCTTGCTCAATTCGATACGAACACAGGCGGGATCAATATAATACAGATACCGAGAGACACTTATGCCCGTTATAATGAGGGCGGATATTACCGCAAGATAAACGGAGCACTTTCTTACTTCAAACGTGATCTCGATGATCTCGCGTCTTTTTTTGAAACCAATCTTTGTATCAATATAGATTTTTATGGCTCGATTGATCTTGTTGCTTTCAGAAACATAGTTGATATAATCGGTGGTGTTTATATCGACGTTCCGGAAGATATGGAGTATGACGATCCGGCTCAGGGACTTTATATTAACATCAAAAAGGGACCGCAGGTTTTGGACGGTAAGACGGCCGAAGGCTTCGTCCGCTTCAGGAGTGGTTACGTTACGGCGGACATCGGCAGAACTGATGCACAAAAGCTATTTATGACTGCGTTTATGAAGCAGTTCAAGAGTAAAGTTAGCGTGTCAACCTTGGCACAGATAGGTACGCAGATACTGAAATACGTTAATACGAATCTTACCTTGAACGAATTTGTTTATTTTGCTACCAAGGTGCTTGATATAGACCTTGATAAATTGACTATGATGACACTGCCCGGTGTGAGTGCGAGAGAATATGGCTCGTCAGGCACGTGGTATTATGTTCTGAGCCGTTCATCAATGCTCTCTGTTGTGAACGAGTATCTCAACGTTTATTCAAGGGATATTCCCGACAGCATTTTTGATCCGAACCGAGTTTTCACAAACGAAAGTGCAGATCATTTGAATAAGATTTACCTTTCGGACGGTAATACGAGTATTTACGTGGGAGACGAAGTTGACGAAAACGGAATCCATATTCCACGTACGGAAAAGCACAACACTCCGCAGGCACAACCGACTGTTGATACTCCGTCGGAGAATCCTGAGGATACCGATACCGAGTCGCAGGATACTATCGACGAACCCACCTTAGAGGAAAATGTCCCTGAAGAAAACAACCCCGAGGATACGGAAGAAATTATAGAATAATAGTTAAACAGGAAAAGGAAATCTTGTAATTGATATGGAAGAAATCAAAAATTTGAAGCCTTTAGATAACGTCGGTGCAAGGGAACTTGCAGACGCGGTCGCTGAAATACTTGACGATAAAAAAGGCCGTGATATAAAGATAATGGCAATAGCGGATAAAACAGATATTGCAGATTATTTTGTGCTTTGCAACGGTACATCAAACACTCACATACGCACGTTGGCAGATGAAGTTGAATACCAGGTCGGTCTTCGAGGTCTGAAGCCTATATCATTTGAGGGCAGAGGTAACAACTCTTGGATCCTTATTGACTATGGTTTTGTGGTCGTTCACGTTTTCAGCCGTGAGGCGAGAGAGTTTTATAATTTGGATAAGCTTTACCGCTCAAAACGCAGTGAAAGTGAAGAAAATGACGCCTGATTTGGCGCTCAACATAAAAAACGACATTTTATTATTTGGGAGCTAATATGAAATACGATTTTTCGGGAATTGAAAAGAAATGGCAGCAAAAATGGGAGGAAGCCCAGATATTTGCGGCAAAAGATAATTCGGATAAGCCTAAGTTCTACGGTCTTGTAGAATTCCCTTATCCGTCGGGTGCAGGTATGCACGTAGGTCACATAAAGGCATATTCGGGACTTGAGGTTGTATCAAGAAAGAGAAGAATGCAGGGCTATAATGTTCTGTTCCCGATAGGCTTTGATGCTTACGGTCTTCCGACAGAGAATACGGCTATAAAAACAGGTGTTCATCCGCGTATAGTTACTGACAGAAATATTGAGAAGTTTACGAGCCAGCTCAAGAGAGTAGGTTTTTCATTTGACTGGAACCGTGTTATTGATACAACGGAAGAGAGATACTATAAGTGGACTCAATATATCTTCTTGAAGCTCTTTGAGAATGGCCTTGCATTCAGAGATAATGCACTTGTAAACTATTGTCCTTCATGTAAAGTTGTCCTCTCAAACGAGGATTCGCAGGGCGGCAAGTGTGATATTTGTCATAGCGATATTATTCAGAAATCAAAGGACGTTTGGTATCTTAGAATAACGAAATATGCAGACAAGCTTCTCGAAGGCCTTGAGGGACTTGATTATCTGCCGAACGTAACTCAGCAGCAAGTGAATTGGATAGGCAAATCAAGCGGTGCGTTTGTTAATTTCTCAATTTCGGGTACAGATGAGACGCTTCGTATATACACGACACGTCCCGACACTCTTTTTGGAGTTACATTTATGGTCATAGCTCCCGAGCATCCTATGATCGACAAGCTCGCAGATAGAATATCCAATATGGATGCTATCAAAGACTACCGCGGAGAATGCGCAAAGAAGACGGAGTTTGAGAGAACTCAGCTCGTCAAGGAAAAAACGGGTGTACGTATCGACGGTATGACTGCTATAAATCCGATAACGGGTAAAGAAATCCCGATCTTTATCGCGGATTACGTTATGATGGGTTATGGTACCGGTGCTATAATGGCGGTTCCCGCACATGACGAAAGAGACTATGATTTTGCTAAAAAGTTTGGTCTTGATATTGTCGAGGTCATCAAGGGCGGAGATATAAGCACCGCGGCATATTCAGGTGACGGCGAGATGGTCAATTCCGGATTCCTTAATGGTTATACAAACAAAAAAGATTCTATAAAGAGAATGCTTGAGTATCTTGAGGAGAAGGAAATCGGCGAAGAGGGCGTTCAGTATAAGATGAAGGACTGGGCGTTTAACCGCCAGAGATATTGGGGTGAGCCTATCCCGATCGTTCATTGTGCTAAATGTGGAATGGTTCCCGTTCCTTATGAGGAGCTTCCGATAAAGCTTCCTCCAGTAAAAGAATTTGAGCCGGGTAAGGAGGGCGAAAGTCCTCTTGCCAAGATTGAGGAGTTTGTCAATTGCAAATGTCCGAAATGCGGAGCTGATGCGAGAAGAGAGACGGACACTATGCCTCAGTGGGCAGGTTCTTCATGGTACTTCCTGCGTTATATTGATCCTAAGTGCGACACGGGTATCGCAGATATGGACAAGATGAAATATTGGATGCCTGTTGACTGGTATAACGGCGGTATGGAGCACGTTACCCGACATATGATATATTCACGCTTCTGGCATCGTTTCCTTTATGATATTGGCGAGGTTCCTTGTGCTGAGCCTTATGCAAAGAGAACTGCTCAGGGACTTATTCTGGGCCCTGACGGTGTTAAGATGAGTAAATCAAGAGGAAATGTAATCGACCCGAATGACGTTGTTGACGAGCTTGGTGCAGATACACTGCGTACTTATATTCTCTTTATGGGAGAATACGGTAGTGCAGCTCCTTGGTCTGAGACGAGTGTAAAAGGCTGTAAGCGTTTCCTTGAAAAGATCGCGGATCTTGCGGAGATGGCAAAGGGAAGCGGTGTAACACCTGAGATAGAGGTTGCTTTCCATAAAACTATCAAAAAAGTTTCCTCTGATATCGAGGATATGAAGTTTAATACGGCGATTGCGGCTATGATGGAGCTTGTAAATGAGATTAACGCTTGTGGAAAGCTTACGGTAGATGAGCTTAAGGTGTTGGTAAGAATTCTTTGTCCTTTTGCTCCGCATATTTGCGAGGAAATTTGGGAAAAGGCAGGCGGAGAGGGATTCTGTTCTCTTGCTCCTTGGCCTGAATATGACGAATCTAAAACTGTTGATGCAAACGTTGAAATAGCAGTTCAGATAAACGGAAAACTTCGTTCAACTATATATTTGCCTCGTGATTGTGCAAAGGAAGATGCAATTGCGGCGGCAAAGGCTGATGAGAAGATAAAGCCTCTTATTAGTGGGAAAACTATCGTAAAAGAGATTGCCGTTCCCAATAAGATAGTAAATATAGTTGTTAAGTAATTTTTGAGTTTTTGGTCAAAAAAACAAAAAAATACAAAATATTAAAAAATGTTATTGACTTTTTAATCTATTTGTAGTATAATACATGGAGAGATTTTATTTCTCTTGGCAATAGCGGAGGGGGGGAATTCAGAATGGCAGAAATCAGAGTAAAAGATGGCGAGACACTTGATAGTGCACTTCGTCGTTTTAAGCGTCAGTGCGCAAGATCCGGCGTCCTCACCGAGCTTCGCAAAAGAGAACACTATGAAAAGCCTAGTGTTAAGCGCAAGAAAAAGTCCGAGGCCGCAAGAAAGCGCAAGTACAAATAATTGATTTTGAGGGGGGAACGTTTGTTTCCCCCTTGCCATTTGTGCTTTTAAGAAAAGTATATAAATAAAAAAGGTAAGCCCCATGGCTTACCTTTTTTATTTAAGTTTGCTTTCTTTAATTATTATCGCTTGTGACTCCATTTGCTTCCAACGAAGCTCAAACGTTTCCATATCAACCGTTACGGGTTGATCTTTTAACGGATCGGTGATCGTTACGGTTTTGCTTTCCATATCATACCCCGACAGGACGACGCAGTGTAGCGGATATTTCCAATATAATTTTTCGCCGTTCACGGTCCAAGGCTTTTTTATATAAGGCTCTTCAAAGTCCATCGTTACCCAAACTATAACAGGATGGCCGAGCGAAAGCTGATAATATATCTCGCTTATGTCGTATCCCGTAAAATCGTACGCTCGATAATAGCTCTCCTGGTCAAAAAGATATTTATTAGCTGTCTTTAAAATGACCGGCGCGTAACAGCCCCAGCTTTTTCCTTCTTCGCGCGGATTTCCGACATTGTATTCGTAGAAGCTTGTCTCTCCGGCAATGCCTTGCTCAAGATAGTTGTCTGCAAGATATGTATGAGTAACGTCAAATCCGAGATCGTTGAGTATTATTGCAAGGGAGGTCACCTCGCACCCTTCGGGAAGATCCGGCATCTGCAAAATGTTTTCGATGTCGCAATTTGCACTTGTTTTAAGTGCGGCATACTTTTCTCCAATCGGAACTTTTGCATTCAATTCGATTTTGTCTATAGATCTGCCACCGTAATTTCCTTCAAAGGACCAGATAGCCTTTATATCAATTGTTTTTTCTTCACCATACCCGCAGGGAATAGTAAGATTGACAAGACGTACCCATTCTCTTGTGATTTTTGTATTGTAATACTTGTATTCAGGTGATGTAAATGGATATTCGTTGCCGTTAACATAAAAAGTACCGAAAAATTCTTCACTTTTTATTGCGCCGTGTTCGATAGCGAGATCCGCGGTGAATGTGACATGCTCGTTTCCGCCTTTTCTTACAGCCTTCCACTTTACAAGCAAGTTAAGAGAGGTTCCCGTTGAGCTTCTGAGCGTGCCCTGTAACACGAAAGGTGCTGGAGATTTAGCGGAGCTTTCGCCAAGTCCGTATTCTTCTTCGGGTACGGGCTCATATAAATCGGGGTCTGTTGGGAAATCGTATATCGGCGGAGGCTCTGTTACAGGCTCTGTATCTTCGAGACTTTCGGCCGTGGTGGTGGGTGTGCTGTCAACGTCTTTATCTGAGCCTGTTAAAACACTTTTACAAGAAGTAAAAGATGTTGTCAATATGATCAAAACCAAAAGGATTACAATTTTTGTTTTTTGGGTTTTCAATTCGGGAACTCCTTTACTTATATTCATATATAAAATGGGTAAGATTTTTTGATCCCGTGTAATATTTTTCTACAAAATATATATAAAATTTTATCACGTCTTGACTCAAAAGTCAATCGAGGCAGAGCTTTTTTATAAAATATTTCGTTATATTTGAAAAAACACGGATTTTTCTGCGTATAATCGTTATAGGAGCAGGGAGGGGTGATGCTTTTGAAATACGAGATCTTTGAGCGTCGCGCGATAGGCGTTGCTGCTATACTTATATGTATTTTTTTCGGATTTGCTACCGTTTATTTCTTTTTCAAATACGGTTTTGAGATATTGCTACCTTTCCTTATAGCTTGGGGCGTTGCTTTGACGATAGCACCTCTTGCAAAAAAGCTTGTTGGAAAAAAAGAAAAGTGGAGTCGAGTGGTTTCGGTAATTTTGCTTTTTTTGCTTTTATCATTCGTTGTGCTTTTGCTTTCTCTTGCTTTTGACCGCCTTGTTTTTGAGGCTCATAGGCTTATGGAACGGCTTGAAGAGGAATACGAAAGTATTTCTTCGCTCATAAGTCGTGCTTTGGATTTTTTTGAAAGTATAACTGATAATATACCTATAATAGATAGACTGACAAGCAACGAAAACCTAACAGGAGTCAGGGACAGAATAGATTCTATTGTGGGTGACTTGCTCTCGAGCTTTGTTACGAGGCTGAGTAATAAAATTCCGGTTTGGCTCGGAAATCTCATAGGAGCTTTCCCGTCTTTTCTTCTATTTATTATAGTCACGCTTATATCGAGCTTTTATTTCTGCTTGGATTTGGGGACGCTTCATGCAGGCTTTAAATCCTTGCTTCCCGAAGGTCTATCGAAAAAACTAACTTATGTCAAAGAACGAATGACAGGTACTGCTCTTAAGTATTTGAGGGCGTACGTATTGCTTTTGCTTTTGACTTTTGGTGAGCTTTTTGTCGGGTTCAGTATTCTGGGGTTTGATTACGCACTTCTTTTGGCTGCGGTGATTGCGGGAATAGATATACTGCCTGTTTTCGGAGTGGGGAGCGTGGTTATTCCTTGGGCGGTCGTACTTTTAATATCGGGGGATTACCGCACAGGCATCGGTCTTTTGATAATTTATGCGTGTGTTACGGTTGTAAGACAGATAGCCGAGCCTAAGATCGTCGGCGGTAGTTTGGGGCTGCATCCTTTATTGACACTCTTTTCAATGTATGCAGGGTTTAAGCTTTTTGGAATTTTCGGTATGATACTTGGGCCTGCCGTGGCACTTGCCATAAAAAGTATTTTCTTCTCCTCCGAAAAAATAAAAAAGACGGCGTAGTGAACAAATGCTGACATTTTCTGCCTAAATATAATTAGTTTACTAATATTATACTCTATATATCGACAATTGTCAAGATATTGAGCACAATTTATAATGGAAATATATAAATTTGCAACAATACGTTATAGGAGAGTATGCAAATGATTTCATATGAGCCTTTTTATCGGACTTTGCAGAAAAAGAATATTTCCACTTATAAATTGATAAACCAATTCGGCATAAGCAGAAGCCTGCTTGATAGATTAAAACACAATAAACCCATAAGTACCGTTACAATAAACGACCTTTGCTCGTTTTTGAATTGTAAAGTGGGGGATATCCTTGTTTATATAGATGACAGTAAAGAAGTTAAAAAGTAAATAGCTACTAAAAAACAAAGAAAAGGTGGACCTGATCTATCGCAGGCCCACCTTTTTCGTATTTTTTTCTACATTAATTATTATAAAGAGGAGTTGAAAGATATCTGTCTCCCGTGTCGGGAAGGATGACTACTATATTTTTCCCTTCATTCTTGGGTAGCGAGGATAGGTTAAGAGCAACATGGAGAGCGGCTCCTGACGAGATGCCTGTAAGAATACCTTCTTTTTTTGCGAGTTCTCTTGCCGCCATATAAGCTTCTTCCTCTGTGACCGTCACTATCTGATCTATGAAAGAAGTGTCCAAGAGAGAGGGAACGAAATTGGCACCGATGCCTTGAATTCCGTGCGATCCTGCACGTCCCTCTGAGAGCAGGGGAGAGGATGCCGGTTCGACTGCGACGATCTTAGTGTTCGTATTTTTTTGCGCGAAATACTGTGCGAGTCCTGTTATAGTTCCGCCTGTTCCTACACCTGCAACGAGAATATCTATCCTACCGTCAAGATCTTCATATATCTCGGGCCCTGTTGTGTTTATATGAGCTTGTGCGTTTGCGGTGTTTTCAAACTGACCTGCGATAAAGCTGTTTGGAGTTGATTTCGCCAGCTCCTCTGCCTTTTTCACCGCACCTGTCGTTCCTTCGGCGGCGTGTGTCAGCACTACCTCGGCACCGTAAGCCGAGAGCAACTTTATGCGTTCCGAACTCATGTTTTCGGGCATTGTAAGGATTACTCTGTATCCTCTTGCCGCAGCAATGGCCGCAAGTCCTATTCCTGTGTTTCCGCTTGTCGCCTCTATTATAACCGAGTCGCCTTTGAGAAGTCCTCGACGCTCTGCATCCTCTATCATTGAAAGGGCGGCTCTGTCCTTTATGCTTCCTGCCGGATTCAGATATTCTAATTTACAGAACACTCTTGCCTTTGCATTATGTATCTTTTCGAGATTCTTTGGCTCGAACAGGGGAGTATGCCCTATAAGTTCGGCTATATCGGTGAAAACCTTCATATTTCCTCCTGAATCATATCAAAAAAGAAAAGGACGGTTTAACGCAAGTTTACCGTCCGTTTTCTTTTGCTTTAATTACATAGAAGCAAGCTTCTTTGTAAACTGGCTCTTTTTGTGAGCAGCTGCGTTCTTATGGATAATACCACGGCATACTGCCTTGTCGATTCTCTTAACAGCAGCTTTGTATGCTACCTCAGCTGCAGCTTTATCTCCTGCGAGAACGGCTGCTTCGTATTTCTTCATTTCTGTTTTAAGAGCTGTGCGAAGAATTTTATTCTGCATAGTCTTGCTTGCAGTAACCTTTACACGCTTCTTTGCGGACTTGATATTCGGCATATCGTTCACCTCCCTTTAAAAAACAATATTTAAGTTGATCGCGCTTCACCTGAGAGGGTGTGAAAACGCATAACATACTATTACAGATACATATGATACCATATCTTTTCCAAAAATGCAAGTCTTTTTTAAAATTTTTTCTTGAAAAAGACAAATTTTTTTGTTGGTGGGGAAATGGGGCATGTAAAATTTACAAAAAATATACATAATACTCACATAAAATTTACTGAATTTTGAAAAATCGTTATTCTGTACTAAAAAGCAAATAATAATTCGTATATTTTGTGCACTTAAAAAGTGAAATATTCCTTGACATACCATTCAAAAATATGGTATAATTTTATTCTATAATTATAATGCTTGAGTATGCGCATTTTTGCGTATATGAGGCTTTTTCTACAAGTTATTTATATACCCGTGAAAGCGTTTTTTCGACCGGCGAGCGTCGGACAAGCGTTATCGGACATAGTAAATTAGAGCAAAAGGAGAGTTTTTTATGGTTATCAAAGAACAGAAACTCGGAAAAAATGTCAGAATGAGTTTTTCGAAGGCTCGATCAACTCTGGAGCTGCCGAATCTTCTTGAGGTGCAGACAAAATCTTATAAGTGGTTCCTTGAGGAAGGTCTGAATGAGGTGCTTCAGGACGTTTCGCCTATAACGGACTATTCCGGCAATCTCCAGATCGACTTTCTGTCGTATACCATTGACCCAACCCCGAAATATCCTGTAGAGGAATGCAAGGAAAGAGACGCAAACTATGCGGCACCTCTCAGAGTCAATGTAAGACTGACAAACAAGCAGACAGGAGAGATCAAACAGACAGATATCTACATGGGTGATTTCCCGCTTATGACAGAGAACGGTACTTTTGTCATAAACGGTGCGGAAAGAGTTATCGTTTCTCAGATAGTTCGTTCTCCCGGTATGTATTTCGCTTCCGATATTGACAAGTCGGGAAAGAAAACTTACACAGGACAGATAATCCCTTATCGCGGTGCTTGGCTTGAATATGAAACCGATATCAACGGCGTTTTCTATGTTCGTATTGACAAGAATCGTAAGCTGCCGATAACCATGTTTATCCGTGCACTTGGCGTTGAGAGCCGCGAAGATATTTACGCTATGTTCGGTGAGGAAGAAAAACTCACGGTTACTTTTGAGAAGGACGAATCCGAGGAACTTGCCGCTCGCAATAAGACAACTCCCGGTATCGAAGCTCTCAAGGAAATATATAAAAAGCTCCGTCCCGGCGAGCCTCCGCTCGTTGAGAGTGCACAGACGCTTATCAATAACTATTTCTTTGATCCCAAACGTTATGATATTGCACCTGTCGGAAGATATAAATTTGACAAGAAAATGTCCGTTGCGGCTCGTATTAGAGGATATAAGCTGGCTGAGGCTGTTGTTAGCCCCATTACCGGCGAGGTTCTCTACGAAGCGGGCGAGATTATGGATTCCGAAAAGGCGGCAAACGTTGAGCGTAATGCTGTAAATGCTTGTTCTATCGAGCTTGACAACGGCACGGTAGTAAAGGTGTTCGGAAACAACACTGTTGAGCCTGAATGCTTGCTCGGTTTTGACCTCCGTGACTGCGGAATCAAGGAAAAGGTAAGAACTCCTATTCTTCTTGAGATCATGGAAGAGTGCGGTGGTGACGTTGACGCTATCAAGGAGGCGGCTAAGCGCAGAATTGCAGAGCTTTGCCCCAAGCACGTCACAAAGGACGATATTTTTGCGACTATCAACTACCTGCTCGGTCTTTCTCATGACGTTGGATATACAGATGATATCGACCATCTCGGAAACCGTCGTATCCGTTCTGTCGGTGAGCAGCTGCAGAATCAGATGCGTATAGGCTTTACAAGAATGGACAAGATCATAAAAGAGAGAATGACGACTCAGGACAACGAGAAGCTCACGCCTCAGGCTCTTATAAATATCAGACCTGTTGCGACAGCTATTCGAGAGTTCTTCGGTTCTTCTCAGCTTTCTCAGTTCATGGATCAGACGAATCCTCTCTCAGAACTTACGCACAAGCGTCGTCTTTCGGCTCTCGGTCCCGGCGGCCTTTCTCGTGACCGTGCTTCCTTTGACGTTCGTGACGTTCACTATACGCACTACGGAAGAATGTGTCCTATCGAGACCCCCGAAGGTCCTAACATCGGTCTTATTTCCTATCTTTCAACTTATGCACGTATAAGTGATTACGGATTTATAGAAGCTCCTTACCGTGTTGTAAAGCACGTTGAGAATGCTGACGGTAAGATTGATAGCTACGTAACCGATGAGGTCATCTATATGACTGCGGACGTTGAGGATAGATATGTTATCGCTCAGGCAAATGAGCCTATTGATGAGGACGGAAAGTTTGTAAATAAGAAGGTTACAGCGAGAGACAAGGCTGACTTTATCGAAATAGAAGCAAATAAGGTTGACCTTATTGACGTTTCTCCTAAGATGGTCGTTTCTGTTGCGACTGCGATGATCCCGTTCCTTGAAAATGACGATAATACCCGTGCGCTCATGGGTTCAAACATGCAGAAGCAGGCAGTTCCGCTTATGGTTACCGACTCTCCTATCGTCGGTACGGGTATGGAATATCAGGCGGCTTGTGATTCCGGCGTAGTTATTTTGGCAAAGAACGCCGGTGTTGTTGAAAAGGTTGATGCGGATTCTATAGTTATCAGAACCGAAGAGGGCCTCAAAGACCGTTATGAGCTTATCAAGTTCAAGCGTACAAACCAAGGCACTTGCATAAATCAGAGACCCATAGTAAGCTGTGGTGAGCAGGTTGAAGCAGGACAGGTTATAGCAGACGGACCTGCAACATCAAACGGCGAGGTTTCTCTCGGTAAGAACGCTCTCATCGGCTTCATGACATGGGAAGGTTACAACTACGAGGACGCTGTTCTTCTTAATGAGCGTCTTGTTCGTGATGATGTTTATACTTCTCTCCATATCGAAGAATATTCCCATGAGGCAAGAGATACAAAGCTCGGTCCGGAAGAGATCACAAGAGAGATACCCAACGTTGGTGAAGACGCTCTGAAGGATCTTAATGCGGACGGTATTATAAAGAAAGGTACAGAAGTTCGTGCGGGCGATATTCTCGTAGGTAAGATAACACCTAAGGGAGAGACCGAACTTACAGCAGAAGAAAGACTTCTCCGTGCTATTTTTGGAGAGAGAGCAAGAGAGGTTCGTGATACTTCTTTGCGTGTTCCTCACGGTGAATCCGGTATCGTTGTTGATGTAAAGGTATTTTCTCGTGAAAACGGCGATGATCTGCCCACGAGCGTTAATAAAGTAGTTCGTGTTTACCTCGCTCAGAAGAGAAAGATCTCTGTCGGAGATAAGATGGCGGGTCGTCACGGTAACAAGGGTGTCGTTTCGAGAATTCTTCCCCCTGAGGATATGCCGTTCCTTCCTGACGGTACTTCTCTTGATATAGTTCTTAACCCGCTCGGCGTTCCTTCTCGAATGAATATTGGTCAGGTGCTTGAAGTGCATCTCGGTATTGCGGCGAAGAAGCTTGGCTGGAAGATAATGACTCCCGTATTTGACGGTGCAAACGAAAAAGATATTATTGAATGTCTCCAGATGGCAGGGTACTGCAGAGAGATACTTCCCGGTGAGAATGTTGACGGTAAGGCTATCTTTAAGGTAGTTGAGCTTGAGAACGGCAAGAAGGATCTTCAGCGCCTTGATGAATCTATTAAGAGTGATTCTCAGGAGTGGAAAGATCTTTATGAGGCAGGATTGCTTCGCGTAATCGACGGAAAGCGTATCGTTTATGACGGACGTACAGGTGAGCCGTTCGATAACCCTGTTACTGTTGGTATAATGTACTACCTTAAACTTCATCACCTGGTTGATGATAAGATCCACGCTCGTTCTAACGGTCCATACGCTCTTGTTACTCAGCAGCCCTTGGGCGGTAAGGCTCAATTCGGCGGACAACGTTTCGGAGAGATGGAGGTTTGGGCACTTGAGGCTTACGGTGCGGCTTACACTCTTCAGGAAATTCTTACTGTTAAGAGTGACGATATAACCGGACGTCGCAGAGCTTATGAGGCTATCATCAAGGGACAGAATATTCCGACTCCGGGCACTCCTGAGTCCTTCAAGGTATTGGTAAAGGAGCTTCAGTCGCTTGCACTCGACGTGCGTGTTCTTGATAAGAACGGTGAAGAGGTGCAGCTCTCAACGCTTTGCAATGAGGACGATCCGGTGCCGTATAAGCGTGCACGCGATATCAGAATGGACGATGATGATTTTGAAGGTAATGTTGAAACCAAGGAACTTTATGATTCCTATACTCTGACCGATGAAAACGGCGACGATATTGTTGACGATGGCGACGATATATATACGGACGAAGACTTCGGAATAGATGTTGCTGACGAAGACGATGTTGACATCGATCTCGACGATGATAATTATTAATGTGTTTTAATACACCGATTTTCCGGTGATCCAGATTAAAAAGATCACCGGAGCAAAGGTCGGAGATCTCTTTTGAGACACCAAAATCTTCTGTTTCTCGGTTTTTTGCCCTAAAGAATATGTGGCAAAAACGGAAAATTCATTAAAAGAGGAAATTCCGTGCTTTCTTCACGGATGAGGTTATATATATGGAACATAATGAATTTGCTTCTATAAAAATCTGTCTTGCTTCCCCCGAGATGATCAGAGAATGGTCTTACGGTGAGGTTGTAAAGCCTGAAACTATTAACTACAGAACGCTCAAGGCTGAGGTTGGCGGTCTTTTCTGCGAACGCATCTTTGGTCCTACAAAGGACGGCGCTTGTATGTGTGGAAAATATAAAAATTTCCACAATAAAGAGGTGCATAAGTGCGAAAAATGCGGAGTTGACGTAACGACAAAGAAGGTTCGCCGCGAAAGAATGGGTCACATCGAGCTTGCAGCTCCCGTTTCTCATATCTGGTATTTCAAGGCGATCCCTTCAAGAATGGCTCTCGTTCTTGATATGTCACCCAAACAGCTTGAGCAGGTATTGTACTTCGCTGAAAACGTTGTACTTGATCCCGGTATGACACCGCTCCAAAAGGGTATGGTATTGTCCGAGAGACAGTATAATGAGTTCTATGAATTGTATGAAAACGAGTTCCGCGTTGGAATGGGTGCTGAAGCTATTCGTGAGCTTCTTCGCGACGTAGATATAAATGCACTTTCAAAATCCTTGCGTGAGGAGCTTCAGACTGCAAGCGGTCAGAAGAAAACTCGTATTATAAAGCGTCTTGAGGTGGTTGAGGCGTTCAGAAAGTCCGGCAACAAGGTTGAATGGATGATTCTTGACGTTCTTCCCGTTATTCCTCCCGATATTCGTCCTATGGTTCAGCTCGATGGCGGTCGTTTTGCTTCCTCCGATATAAACGAGCTCTACCGCAGAGTTATTGCGAGAAATAACCGTCTTAAAAAGCTTCAGGAGATAAGAACTCCCGAAATTGTTATTCGTAACGAGAAGAGAATGCTTCAGGAAGCTGTTGACGCTCTCATAGACAACGGTCGTCGCGGTAAGCCCGTAACCGGCCCCAGCAACCGTCCTCTCAAATCTCTTTCCGAGATGCTCAGAGGTAAGCAGGGACGCTTCCGTCAGAACCTTCTCGGTAAGCGTGTTGACTATTCCGGACGTTCTGTTATCGTTGTTGGCCCTAATCTTAAAATATATCAGTGCGGTCTGCCAAGAGAAATGGCTCTCGAGCTCTTCAAGCCTTTCGTTGTAAAGAGACTTGTTGAGATGCAGAAGGCAACTAACGTAAAAGATGCTCAGAAGAAGATAGACAGAGTATTCCCTGAGGTTTGGGATGCACTTGAGAATGTTATAAAGGAACACCCCGTTCTTCTTAACCGTGCTCCTACACTTCACCGTCTTTCAATTCAGGCTTTTGAGCCCGTTCTTGTTGACGGTCGTGCTATCAAGCTTCATCCGCTTGTTTGTACAGCGTTTAATGCGGACTTTGACGGTGACCAGATGCCTGTTCACGTACCGCTTTCCGCAGAAGCTCAGGCAGAGGCAAGATTCCTTATGCTTTCTGCTAACAACCTGCTTAAGCCCAGTGATGGACGTGCTGTTACCGTTCCTTCTCAGGACATGGTCCTCGGTTCTTACTATTTGACCATGGAAAAGGACGGAGAGCCCGGAGAGGGAAGAGTGTTCCGTGATTTTGACGAGGCTATGATGGCTTATACCAACGGTGAGCTTGGTATTCACGCGAAAATCAAGGTCAGAATCGAAAAGGAAATTGACGGCGTTAAGAAGTCCAAGATAGTTGACGCAACTCTCGGTCGCCTTATTTTCAACAGACCTCTTCCGCAGGACCTTGGTTTTGTTGAGAGAAACGAAGATAATATGTTTGACCTTGAAATTATGTTCGTTACGGGCAAAAAGCAGTTGGGTCAGATCATTGACCGTTGTATTAAGTATCACGGCTTCTCTGTTACGGCAGAGGTTCTTGATCATATCAAAGAAATGGGATACAAGTATTCCACAAGAGCTGCTTTCTCTATCTCTGTTTATGATATGACTATTCCTCCTGAAAAGAAGGCTATTATAGCAGAGGCGGAAAAGCAGGTTGAGAATATTTCTGAGCACTATATGATGGGTGAACTTTCAGAAGAAGAAAGATACAATTCCGTTATATCTGTTTGGGAGAAGACTACAAACAGTGTTACAGGCGAGCTTCAGAACAGCCTCAGCTCTTACAATCCTATCAAGATTATGAGTGATTCCGGAGCCCGTGGTTCTATGGCTCAGATGCGTCAGCTTGCAGGTATGCGAGGACTGATGTTCTCTGCAACAGGTAAGACGATGGAAATCCCGATCAAATCCAACTTCCGTGAAGGTATGAAGATCTTCGAGTACTTTATGGGAGCTAAGAGTTCACGTAAATCACTGTCCGATACGGCTCTTCGTACAGCTGACTCGGGTTATCTTACAAGACGTCTTGTTGACGTTTCTCAGGACGTTATCGTTCGCGAGGAAAAGTGTGATACGACAAAGGGTGCTTGGGTGAGCGATATTCTTAATGAAGAAGGAAATGTTATCGAGCCTCTCAAGGACAGACTTGTAGGTCGTTTCACAATGGGACCTGTTATCGATCCGAAGACCGGTGAGGTTATAGTTGAAGACGATGTTATGCTTGATGATATATCGGTCAAGAAGATTCTTGACGCGGGTATTGAGCAGGTATATATCCGTACTCTTATTCAGTGTCATGCAAAGCACGGTGTTTGTGCTCGTTGCTACGGTGCAGACCTTGCGTCAGGCAATCTTGTAAGCGTTGGTGAGGCCGTTGGTATAATCGCTGCTCAGTCTATCGGTGAGCCCGGTACTCAGCTTACGATGAGAACCTTCCACTCCGGTGGTATCGCGGGATCTGATATTACACAGGGTCTTCCCCGTGTTGAAGAGCTTTTTGAGGCGAGAACTCCCAAGAAGGCGGCTATAATGAGTGAGGTGAGCGGTGTTGCTCATACAAGACTCAGCGAATCTACTCACACGACTGAGATCATTATACAGTCTGATGAAACGGGTGAATCTGTTAAGTACCCGATTCCTTATGGCTGGGCTATCACGATAAATGACGGCGATCACGTTAAGGTTGGTCAGGCGTTGACTAAGGGATCTAAGAGTCCTGCTGATATAAAGAGAATTCAGGGACTTGACGCTGTTTATGACTATATCATCCGTGAAACTCACAGCGTTTACCGTTCTCAGTCTGTTGATATCAACGACAAGCACGTTGAGATTATTGCTCGTCAGATGACTCGTAAGATTCGTGTTGACGAATCGGGAGATACAGAACTTCTCGTTGGTTCACTTATAGATATCAACGAATTTGAAGAGGCAAATGCAGAGGTTGAGGCAAGAGCTGCAGCCGAAGGAAAGACACTTGCACTCGCAGAGGGTACAAGAGAGCTCCTCGGTATTACAAAGGCTGCGCTTCAGACCGAATCCTTCCTCTCGGCTTCCTCCTTCCAGGAAACAACGAAGGTTCTTACCGATGCTGCGATTAAGGGCAAGATCGATAACCTTATCGGTCTTAAGGAGAACGTTATTATCGGTAAGCTCATTCCTGCAGGTACCGGTATGGATAAATACCGTCAGATCGAGGTTGAGCATACGGGAATGGATTTCTCTGAGGACGATAGCATAGCATAATTTTGATGTTGCAGTATTGAAAAGGAGATCACAATGCTTTTTAGTATAGTATTGGATAAACAAGATGGCACATCTGTAAGTTTTGAAAAAACAGTTACAAAGAAAGGAAAAGGCGAAACTCGCCTTTTCCTTTCTCCTGAAGAAATTGGGAGCAATGTGAACAGTGTCAGTGTTTTTATGCCTGAATTTTCTGCTGTCGCAGGGGACGACGGATATTACGTTCACTCATATAACGGCGGTGCACTGACTTATTTTACAGAGCGAGAGGATTGCGATTTTTACAACGACGATATTGGCGGAACAGCTGTTACGATGCCGATTTTTGGTGTAAAAAAAGACGGAAAGGCCTATCTTCTTATAGCTACGTCTATGACGTATGATTCTCGATTTGTTACTGTTTGTAAAGACAACAAATATAGCTGTATGCTTTTCACCGACACTGATGGTGATATGCCGTATGAGCCGATAGAGCTTGTTATATATGAGGTGGACGGAGAAGAGCAGGATTACAGTGCTATTGCACGTACATACCGCAAGTATCAGCTTGATAGAGGTGCTTGTAAACCTCTTTCTGTCAGAGCCGAGGAGTGCGAGAGCCTTGATTACCTTGCAAAGTCTCTCAATATCAGAGTTCGTATGGGCTGGAAGCCGGTTCCGCCTGAAGTGATGGAGCAGACCGAGGAGAACGAGCCTGAGATGAAGGTTGCGTGTACCTTTGAGATGGTTGAGGAGCTTATCGACGAGCTTAAAGCTCGTGGCGTTGAGCGCGCGGATATTTGTCTTGTCGGTTTTAATAAGAGCGGACATGACGGCAGATGGCCTCAGCTTTTCCCGATAGAGCCTAAGCTTGGCGGTGAAGAGGGCTTTAAGAAGCTCATAAAGAAGGCAAAAGATGCAGGATATTATATAAATGTTCATACAAACGCGATAGATGCTTATTCTATAGCTGATTGTTTCTCTAAGGACCTTATAATGAAAAACCGTGACGGTAGTCTTTCAAGACACCCCGACGCTTTCAGTGCGGGTATTCCGTATCGTCCTTGCCCTATTGAAAATTACGATTATTTTATGAATAATCTCGACAGATTAGGGGAGTTCGAGATGAATGGGGCACATTATATCGACTGTCTTACAGTCGTTCCCGTGCGTCGTTGCTTTGATAAGAATCACCCGATGAACAGACGTGAATGGACCGAATGGATGAACAAATTCCTTGAAGGCGCAAAAGAGCGTTTTGGTTGTATTTCTTCCGAGGGCGGCATGGACTTTTCTGCAAATGTACTTGATTTTGCTCTTTATTCCGCATGGAAGGTTCTCGGTAAGAAAGAAAGAGCGATAGTTGACGAATTTGTCCCGCTTTGGCAGCTTGTTTATCACGGAATAATACTTTATAATGCTACCACCGAGACTGTCAATTATTCGGTAAAGTCCACGGCAAATCGTCTAAAGGAGTATGAATACGGCGGAAGAGCGAGTGCTTATTGCTTCTCTCGTTTCATGGGAGGCGGCGTTGATTTTCTCGGTCTTGAGGATATCGCATGGGAAGTAGGGGATAAACCCGAAAAAGCTGCGGAACAGATTGCTGAAATGGATAGGGAATATAAGAATTTCTATGACACTGTTTATGCTTTTATGGATAAGCATGAAAAGCTTAGCGAGGGTGTTTTCTGCACTACGTATTCAAACGGTATAAAAGTCGTAACAGATTACAATACCGGTGATATAAAGATAATGAAGTAAAAGTTTTTTACAATTTCAAAATGGTCAAAAGTCCTGAAAGCAGATACTTTCAGGACTTTTGTATTTATTTGGGAAATATATA
>JAFYLR010000028.1 GCA_017550115.1 Clostridia bacterium
TGAGCCATATCTACCATGAAATATGCGCCTACTTTGTCTGCAATCTCGCGGAATCTTGCAAAATCAATAACTCTGGGGTAAGCAGAAGCGCCTGCGAGAATAAGCTTGGGCTTACATTCAAGAGCGAGACGCTCAACCTCATCATAATCTATAGTCTGAGTTTCTGAGGAAACACCATAGGGAACGATATTGAAATATTTACCCGAAATATTAACGGGAGAACCGTGAGAAAGATGTCCACCGTGAGCAAGATTCATAGAGAGAACGGTGTCACCGGGCTGAAGCAGAGCGAAAAATACTGCAAGATTTGCACTTGCTCCGCAGTGGGGCTGAACATTTGCGTGCTCTGCACCAAAAAGCTTCTTTGCACGATCACGTGCAATATCCTCAACTTCGTCAACGTAAACACAACCGCCGTAATATCTCTTTCCGGGGTAGCCTTCCGCATATTTATTTGTCAAAACACCGCCCGCAGCCAACAGGACGGCCTTTGAAACTATGTTTTCGGAAGCGATAAGTTCAATATTGTGTCTCTGTCTGCCAAGTTCTCTCTCGCAGGCAGCAGCCACGTCAGTATCGTAATTTTTAAGTTCCTCAAAAAACATTTTGAACCTCCGTATGTATAAAAAATAACTCATCAATCATTTTACCACAAAAAGAGGATTTTGTCAATAAATTTGACTACTATATTGACATTTTTTGCGTAAAAATATATAATGATATGTGTTTGTTTCAATATTTCGTTGACCGAAAGGCATAGATAAATGGTAAAGAAATTAAAAAAATCGTTAAACTATATAAGTGATTTTTGCAAAAAAACAAAAGAGCGTTCGTACTGGCCACTGCTTTCGACCTTGCTTGCGGCATTTGGAGTGACTTTTTTTGTTGAGCTTACAAACAGACGTTCTTTTTTTGAGGCGGTAAAATTCGTCTTTGTAAACCCACTTTTGTTTATTATTAATTTTACAATTGTATTTTTCTGCTTTTCAATAACGTTGCTTTTCAAGAAACGTAGGGCTCTTCTTTTGTTCTTTAGTCTCATTTGGATAGCTTTTGGTGTGACGGACTTTATTATGCGTTCGTTCAGAGTAACTCCATTTGCGGCGACGGATTTTGCTTTGCTGGAATCTGTTTGGGGCATTATGTTTATATATTTGAGCCTTTGGCAGATGATACTGATATCGGCGTCGATACTGATAGCAATAATTTGTCTTATAATATTCTTTATAAGAGCGAGAAAAGAAAAGGTTAATTTCAAAATAGCGGCATGCTCTATAGCAGCATCTGCACTTATGATTTTCGGGCTGTCTTCGGTTTACGGATATACTGGAGTATTACCCAAAAACTTCTCTAATCTTCCCGATGCTTATAGGGATTACGGATTTGTGTATTGCTATACTGTCGGTATTTTTGACCGAGGAATAGATCGACCTGATGATTACAGTAAAGAAAATATCGATGAAATATTAAGTTCCATTGGTGTGTCGGCGGGGGTTGATAATCAGTATAAACCCAATATTATTTTTCTTCAGCTTGAATCGTTTTTTGACGTTAACTATCTGAATGATATTACCTTTTCGGAAAATCCGGTGAAAAACTTTACGGAACTCAAAAAAGAATATACGAACGGCTTTCTTACGGTGCCGTCTATCGGTTCGGGCACTGCGAATACCGAATTCGAGATAATAACCGGAATGAGTCTTGATTTCTTCGGCGCTGCAGAGTATCCGTATAAGACGATTATGCAGGAAAGCACCTGCGAAACTATATGTTACAATCTAAAGGAGCAAGGCTATACAAGTCATGCGCTTCATAATCATTCGGGTGATTTTTACGACCGTAATATCGTTTATGAAAATTTCGGATTTGATACTTTTACCTCTGTTGAATATATGCAGAACGTTAAATACAATCCGATAGGCTGGGCAGAGGACGCAGTGTTGACCGACGAGATCCTGAAGGCGCTTGATTCCACTCCTGCGCAGGATCTTGTATATGCAATAACCGTTCAGGCTCACGGTAGATACCCCGAAAAAGCACTCGAAGGAGAAGAGCCTATCGATGTTTACGGAACAGAGAACGAAAAAGAGCATACCGCGTATAAATATTTTGTAAATCAACTTTCCAAAACGGACGAGTTTATAGGAAATCTTATTTCGGAGCTTCAAACAAGAGAGGAATTTTATATTGTTGTAATGTTTGGAGACCATTTGCCGAGCTTGGGCATAGATGAGGAAGATCTGACGGCGGGCAACCTTTTCCAGACCGAGTATGTTATTTGGTCGAATTATAAGATGGAGAGAGAGATCAAGGATCTGGATTCATATCAGTTGACGGCTTATGCTATGCAACGAGCTGGCTTCAGTAATGGTATATTCACAAAGCTTCATCAAAACTATTCAACAAACGAGAATTATTATAATGCGCTTGAGATGCTTGAGTATGACGTTCTATACGGCGATTATGATGCCTATAACGGCAAACAGAAATATCAACCTACAGATATAAAAATGGGGGTTGTGGATATAATCGTCGAGGAAGTAACAAGACAGGAAACTGAGCTGTTTATTAGTGGACACAATTTCACAGAGCATTCAAAGATAATTCTAGACGGAAGACGGGTTGACACGGTATTTATAGACAGTAATAATCTCAAAACCGACCAGGGCGTTTTAGATGAGACTGACGAGATGCCCGAGAGTATTGTTGTAGCTCAAGTGACAAAAAACGGGGAGATTTTGAGCGAGGTTGAATATAAGCCTTGAAAAACGAGCGAATTTCAACAAAAAGCGGTGCAGACATTTAAGTCTGCACCGCTTTTTGTTATTTGGAAACTATCGCAATCGCACCGCAGTTGTGTTCGCACTTAAA
>JAFYLR010000029.1 GCA_017550115.1 Clostridia bacterium
CACGCACCGAGACGTCTTGTCAGTTTTATCTTTTCCTTTGCGATCTTTGAGAGGGGAGTGTCGGCTACGATCTGCTCTGCAATCTCGTCAACAGATCCGATAGCCGCTACCGCTTCCTCCTCGGAGAGTCCTTCTTCCATTCGGTCTTCGATCATTTCGCTGTAAAAATTCAAGCGTTCTTCAATTTCTTTTTGCGGTAAGCCCGACAATTTATCGTGAAGTGACATAATAAACTTAAGTTTGGTCATTGTCATTATCCTCCTTGGTTACAAATTGATAAATGGACAAGATCTCCCGCCATTCGTCCTTAAAATCCCCAATACGTTTTATTCCCGCTTCTGTAATTCGATAATATTTTCTGAGCCTTCCGCCGTGCTCTGCGACTCTGACCGTCAGCATATCTGCCATCTCTAAACGCTTCAAAATCGTGTATAGAGTAGATTCGGAGAGTTCTATATAGGGTTTCATATCCTTTATTATTTTATATCCGTAAGAATCTTCATTTTTAATCGCAGCCAATACGCATACGTCGAGCAATCCTCGCTTTAACTGAATATCCATTAGCATACTCCTCCTTGCGAAATACATCATATCACGAAGTATGAATTTTGTCAAGAGTTTCTTATGAAAAATTTATATAACTTAAAACCAAAAATAAAGCGGCAGTTCCCGAAACAGAGAACTGCCGCTTTATTTTATAAAGTATAGGTTGTAAAATTTTTAGAATTTTCTCCATACCATCTTGTTTACGACACCGGTATAAGACTGGATTATCTTTACAACTTTTGTTGAAACGTTTTCTTCAACGTAAACGGGAACGGGTATGCCGTGATCGCCCATATTATTCATATCAACGGCAGTATCGACCGCCTGTAGCAGACTGTTTTCGTCAATACCTGCAAGAATGAAGCAAGCCTTGTCAAGAGCTTCAGGACGCTCGGTTGAGGTTCTGATACAAACTGCAGGAAAGGGATTTCCGATACTTGTAAAGAATGAACTTTCCTCAGGAAGAGTACCGCTGTCCGAAACTACGGCAAACGCATTCATCTGAAGACAGTTGTAGTCGTGAAAACCGAGCGGCTCGTGCTGGATTACACGAGGATCAAGCTTGAAACCGCTTGTGGCAAGGCGCTTTTTGGAACGCGGGTGGCAAGAATAAAGGATAGGCATATCGTATTTTTCCGCTAATTTGTTGATTGCGCCAAACAAACTGTTGAAATTCTTTTCAGTATCTATATTTTCCTCTCGGTGCGCTGAAAGGAGAATGTACTTCTTCTTTTCAAGTCCAAGACGCGAGAGGATATCACTTGCCTTTATGTCTTCAAGATTATTATGCAAAACCTCTGCCATAGGAGAGCCTGTCACATATGTACGCTCCTTTGGAAGTCCGCATTCATGGAGATAACGTCTTGCATGCTCGGAGTAAGCGAGATTGACGTCGGAAATTATATCAACTATGCGGCGATTTGTTTCCTCCGGTAGACATTCGTCCTTGCAACGATTTCCTGCCTCCATATGAAATATCGGAATATGAAGTCGCTTTGCCGCGATGGCAGAAAGACACGAGTTCGTATCTCCCAGGATAAGAAGTGCGTCAGGATTTATAGCAGACATCAGCTTATATGAACAGTTGATGATATTTCCGACTGTAGCCCCTAGGTCGTCGCCGACAGCGTCCATATAAACCTCAGGATCATCAAGCTTTAAGTCCTTGAAGAATACACCGTTGAGATTATAGTCGTAGTTCTGACCCGTGTGGGCGAGAATCGTGTCGAAATATTGGCGGCATTTGTTGATAACAGCCGCTAAACGAATGATCTCGGGACGGGTACCTACGATGATAAGCAGCTTCAACTTGCCGTTATCTTTGAATTTTACGTCTGAATAATCAAGTCTGATATCCATTATTCCACTACCTCTCCGAATGTGTCAGGGTGTGAGGGATCAAATTGTTCATTCGCCCACATTACCGTGACAAGATTTTCTGTTTGACTTAGATTTATGATGTTGTGCGTATATCCGGGCAACATATGTACCGCTTCGATACGTTCACCCGATACTTCAAAATTAAGCACCTCGTCGCTGCCTATTTTCCTTTGCTGTATCAGTCCTCTGCCACTTACAACAATGAAAAATTCCCATTTTGTGTGATGCCAATGCTGTCCCTTTGTAATACCGGGCTTGGAGATGTTCACGCTGAACTGACCGCATTTTTCGGTACGAAGCAGTTCTGTAAACGAGCCTCGGTCGTCAATATTCATTTTAAGAGGGAAGATGGCTTTTTCTTTTGGCAGATAGGACAGATACGTTGAATATAATTTCTTTGCAAAAGAGCCGTTTGGTATTTCCGGCATCTGAAGCGTTGTAGGCTGAGCCTTGAAGGCCTCAAGCAATGAAACGATTTCGCCAAGAGTTACATGATGAGTTATGGGTGCTGCACAGTATTTTCCGTCCTCACAAAGAACTGTGTTTATTCCGTCGAACTCACAGCGATGCTCCTTTCCGACAAGAGCACATAGCATCTCGTCGATAAGATCGTCGATATAGAGAAGCTCAAGCATCACTGCGGGATCATTTACCGTTATCGGCAGATCGTTTGCTGTGTTATGGCAGAAGGTTGCAACAGCGGAATTGTAGTTTGGACGGCACCATTTTCCGAAAAGATTCGGAAAACGATAAACAAGCACCTTTGCACCGGTTTCCTTTTCATAATCAAAGAAAAGATCCTCTCCGGCCTTTTTGCTTCTGCCGTAATCACTGTCGTATCGACCGATAAGAGTTGCCTGTATCGAGCTTGACAGCAAAACGGGACAGTTGTTGTTATATTTTTTGAGCGTAGCAAGCAGAGTGGATGCAAAACCAAAATTTCCATCCATAAATTCCTCGGGATTTTGCGGTCGGTTTACTCCCGCGATGTTAAATACGAAATCCGCGTTTTCGCAGGCTGTTTCAAGCAGCTCGGCGGGGGAGTCTATATCATAAAGGTATAGCTCGTCCACTATAATTTCTGGGTGAGTTCTGTCTTTGCCGTCGCGAATATTTTTAAGAGCTACTGCAAGATTTTTTCCTACAAACCCTGCGGCTCCTGTTATCAGTATGTTCATGGAAGTTACTCCTCAAAATTAAAATCCAGTCCTACATAACTCAATGATCGTTTATAGTCGGAGACATTCTCCGAAGAAATGTTTTTCATATCATTCCAAAATTTCTTCGCCCTTTTTCTCTTGAAAAACACAATATTGAAAATCCTTATAAGCCATGCTACAGGCAGTAAGAAGGGGAGCTTTTCAAGAAAAGAGTATTTCAACCTCATGTTTTTAAGGCTTGGGAAGATCATTCGGATAATATGCTGCAGCCTTTCGCTTTTTATAGGAGATTTATGCTTTTTGAGAATGACTGTTTCTGCAATTCTTCTCTGAAAATCTAATCCATAGACACCGTTTGCGAAAATAGCATCGGTTATAAGATCCGTTTTTTCATCAGGGGCGGCATCGTTAAACCATACGTCGATGGTTTTGATAATATTTGCATAAAACTCATATATTTTTAGCTTTTGAAGCTCTTCTTTTAGATATTCTTCGTCTAATTCACCCACAGATTTGCGATATACATAAAGGTCGGTCATATGCCTGAGACCTATTCCGCCACCGCGATAGTGCTTGGCAAAATGGGTAAACAGATATATCATCTGATCCTCTGCCGACATTTCGTATCTATGAAGCATAGTGCCTGAGGGAATCGCCAATTTCCAACCGTCGCCGTAATAAGCGTAATAGTCCTTGTTGTAAGATGGGATCAGACGTTTATGCAGCTCGATGACTATTTCATTTTTCTTCCATATGTATTCGTGGTCGCTTTCCGTAGTTTCGATAAAACCAAGCTGTGTCATTACCTTCTTTATGCGGTCATATTGTTCGGTTTTTATAAATATATCTACGTCACCCATAAGACGCATATCGGCTTGCGGATACATTTCACGAAGTATTGCACCTTTGAGCAACATATGGTCAATGCCGTTTTCGCTGAATGCCTTGCAAACGTTGTCGGTTTCTATTTTTTGCTTTTCGGTTATGATAATGCAATTACATAATGCCGAAAATAGCTTCTTCATAATGGGTGGATTCATATTAAGACCGCAGTTTGAGACACCGTAATATATCATACTTGTTATCTGGTGCTTTTTTACCATATCCCAAGTAAGTTCTAAATCAAAATTGGCAGGCAGAGATACGGCTTGTCCTGTGACGGCGGATTTAATTAGCGATATGATACCGATTTTTTGTATATCCATACCGAATATATTACCCCTTTGCGAGTTCGTCTTTGATATATGTAAGTGATAACAATTTTTCCTTAACTTCTTCAACAGACAAAAGTTCGGTATTATTAGAGTTGAATTCTGCAAATGTGTTGCGGGCAGTATCGCCTTGATTGAAGTATCTGTCATAATTAAGGTCACGCTTGTCGCAAGGAACACGGTAGAAATCACCCATATCAACAGCACCGGAGCATTCTTCGTTTGTGAGAAGCGTTTCATAAAGCTTTTCTCCGTGACGAATACCTATAACCTTGATCTCCGCCTTGGGATCGAACAACTCGATAACGGCCTTTGCAAGAGTTTCAATGGTACAAGCGGGGGCTTTCTGAACGAGAATATCACCATTTATACCATGCTCGAATGCGAAAAGAACGAGGTCGACCGCTTCATCAAGACTCATAATAAATCTTGTCATAGAAGGCTCGGTTATAGTGATCGGGTTACCTGCTCGTATCTGGTCTATCCAAAGCGGGATAACAGAGCCGCGAGAGCACATTACGTTGCCGTAACGAGTGCAGCAGATTTTAGTTGTATCGGTAGTTCTCGCCTTTGCTACTGCAACACGTTCCTCAAGAGCTTTTGTTATGCCCATTGCGTTTACAGGATATGCAGCCTTATCGGTAGAGAGGCATATTACGGATTTTACCCCCTCGTTTATTGCGGCGGTCAGTACGTTGTCTGTACCGATTACGTTGGTGCGTACGGCTTCCATAGGGAAAAATTCGCAGGAAGGCACTTGCTTAAGTGCAGCTGCGTGAAAAATATAATCAACACCGTGCATAGCATTTGTAACGCTTGCAATATCTCTTACGTCACCGATGAAAAATTTGATCTTGTTTGCTACTTCGGGCATTTTTGCCTGAAATTCGTGACGCATATCGTCCTGCTTTTTCTCGTCTCGGGAAAAAATACGAATTTCGCCAATGTCAGTTCTCAGAAAACGATTTAATACTGCATTTCCGAATGAACCGGTACCTCCGGTGATAAGTAATGTTTTGTTAGTAAAAAAACTCATAATTCTATTCTCCTATACAATAATCAAATATTAATGGGGACGGATATTTTAAGTTTCGATTTTTTTCTTTTTTCGAAGCTTTCTTTTTACCTTGGAAAAAAGGCCACTTAGACCCTTGTAACGAAGGGATAGAAACAAAACCTCTATTCTTCTGAAGAATTTATGAACAGGTCTGTTTCTGCAGAGGACTTTATCCTCAAATGCCATATATTCTTCATCTGCAATAACATACTTAGGATGCTTTAGAGGAAACTCATATTCATAAGTCTTCATATTAAAAATTCTGCGTATTCCATGTGGCAGAAGATTGTATTCATCCGCGTGCTCAGAATTTTGGGTACATCCGACATTAGACATCATGTTGTATTTTGGAATTATGTATAGCTGATTTTGGCTGTAAACGGCAAGTCGGCTGAAAAACTCTCCGCCGGGTACGTGCTTTCCGTACATAGGGTCAGAAGCATAACCATTTACGGTCTTTGAAAAAGCCTTGTCTTTTTTTAGTTTTTGATTTAGAAGCTTCATAACATACGGATCTTTTCCGTATTCGAGATTAAAGTCTCTGCCCATATATGAACGCTTCCACATAGCCTGGGCTCCGATAGGGCCACGCTCCGAGAAAAAGTAATCCGAAGTGGTGTTTTTCCATATTTCTGCGTGGTTCATACAGCAGATACAAACTATTCTTGTATCATCCTTGTATTTTTCGAGAAGCTCGGCTGCATATCTGAAATAGGAAATGGACACAATGTGGTCATCTTCTAAGAAAATACATCTGTCGACAACTGACCAGACAAGGTCTGCGGCTTTTCTGCTCATTGTGTAAAGCCCTTGGTTTTTTTCTTCGAATATTTTATATACTGTACAATCCCAATCTATCTCATTTTCAAAAAGAGCTCGGTTTTGGCGTATGGCTTTCCATTCCGCATCGTTCCTTCCACCGTCTGAAATTAAGAACATTATTGAGGGACGGGCTTGTCTTAAAACTTCAAATTGCTTTCTTTGAGCCTCGGGGCGTATCCAGACGTTTACTCTGACCGGAACATCAACCAAATAAGGCTTTTTTTCCATATTACTACCTCCGTTTAACGATAATGCTTCTTTACAAATTTAAGCAGTAGATTTTTTTCCTCTTTTGTTGTATATCCAACAAGCATGGTAAGTACGAAAATAATGCCGACAACAACAGCCTTTATGCCTAATCCTATCCATCCTGACAAAGAGATGAATTTTGTGGCAGTAAAGCTCAAGAGAAGTATTACGGCATAGCAGGAAATTAGTCTGAAATAACACTTTTTGTAAAATTCAAATACGTTTATTCCCGCTTTTTTCTTATATATAAAATTCATAAATGTAATATTTGCAAGAGAAGTGGCAGCCGTACCGATGCAAACGCCGGCGGCTCCTATTTTAATTGAAAGAAAGTAGGAAGTAGCCAATCCCAGAACGCCAGTTACCGACATACAGAGTGCTTGATATTTTACCAACTTCTTTGCAATCACTGTTGTTTTTGCAATCTGCTGTGTTGCTGAAATAAGCGTAGGAAACAAAATGATTATTGCTAAGTAGTAGGATTTAGTGTAATCAGGGCCCATCCATAAGGCCATAAATTCTTTTCCGACACAAACAAACCCTATAAAAACAAGGCCAAGAACCATAGATTGATATCTGCCGACTTTTATCATCAGCTTTAATATGTTATCTTCTTCTTTATTTGCTATATAACGTGATACACGGGGTAAGAATAGGCCGTTGACCGCCATGCCGAAGGAATAGAAGTATCCCTCTAAAAGAACGGCAGGGGAATACAGACCTATTTCAAGCGCACCCGAAGTTATTCCGAGAACTGACGGAGCAAAGCTGTGCGTAAAGCGTTGCATTATACTGATCAAAGTAGTCCATGCAGTGAATGAAAACAAATTGATATAAAGTTCTCGTCCACCTGCACGAAAATTTACTTTCAAGCCTACGTATTTTCGAGTAAGCAAGAACTTTATTAAAATAGTTATAAGATGTGCCGAAACTGTAGCAAGTATAACAACTCTTACATCAGATGAAAAAACTAAAACGAAAACGACCGCAACAACGGAAAGCACTCGGTACATAAGACTGCATATTTTGAGCTGGGTGAACTTCTCATATGCATTTAAAATTCCGTCAAGAGGAGAAAGCGGGAAGGCGATTATCTGATATGTTGCTACTGTAACGTACAGGATGCGGAATTTCTCAAGCTCAGCCGGCGTTAATTCAACATATATTTTCCCAAGGAAAAAATAAATTCCGGTAAGTATAGCAAGTATGACGATATCAATAATGATATATAATTTATAAATTACACCCATTATATTGCTGATTGCTTCATTTCTGCCTTCAGCACGGTATTTGGCAATGTATCTGGAAACTGCCGAGCCTAAACCGAAATCCAGCATAAATATGGCAATAAGAGAGTTGGCAAGAGTGTATAAGCCATAATCTGCTTGGCCGATCTTTGCTACCATCCAAGGAGTGTATATAAGACCGGCCACCGTATTGAAGGCCATAGTGAAATATGAAAGTGCCGCTCCCATTTTCAGTTGGTCGAGTTTGAATTTTTTCATATGTATGCCCCCTTATCATTTGGCAATGAGCTTATTTCTAGTTGTTTTTTGTAATGCCAATGCTTTCAACGGATGCACAGGCAGGCAACAAAAGAAGCATAAGATACATACCTGCAATTCCAACGAATATAGAGGCCTCAAAGCAACCTGTGAAAAATATAGATGCCAGACTTAGCATTGCGTAAAACGAGGATTTTGTCTGAAGATTTTTCAATGATTTATAGATTGATACACAAGCTAAAACCATAACAGGTGCACCAAAACGGCAGAAAATAGTCAAAAGAGAATTATGCTGTTGGGAATCATAGTATTTATAATAATCTCCAAAAAAGAAACAATGTCGGAAATTATCAATAACACTTTGCCATACATTCTGCCTTGTTCCAAGCCCTTTATCAATAACGTCTGTAGAAAATATTTTCCCCCAAAAGTCCATATTTTTAACTACGACGTACATATAAAACACAAAAGCTATAAGCGGCAACACGGCCAATGCAACAAGAATCCATTTGGGAACTCGTTTGATCTTGAAAAATTTAGTAAGGATCACTCCCACTACAAAGAAAACACAAGCAAAAAACGAATTTCGGGATTGCGTTGCCAAAACTATCGGCAATATTCCGATAGCTACCGCTATGTACAGTATTCTTTTGAACTTGGTAAACAGGAAGGAAGAATACATAAGAAGTATAAAAATACAAGTAAGCCATAATCCTGCTGTATTTGGGTTGTTCATATTGAGGGTTACGGCATCACTGTATTCCAGGTGCGTTGATTTTAACGGTCCAAAATAATATGCAACCAATAATATTATCGAAGTTATCAAAAACATAGTAGCTATTTTTTTGAACGTATCAAGAGATATTTTTACATCTGAACTTACGTCAATACATATGAATATACAGATCGTGATAAGTATATGCGTATAATAATCCATTTCACCGGATCTGAATCCGTTTGCTATAGATGCTAATCCAATAAATATCGCCATAGCTACTGTTATGCCATTATAATAACCGTCTAAAGCGTAACAAAACAGCACCAGCATCAGTGAAATAATATATAGTATATTTACAGGTGCAGGGTATTTGAATATTTGGCAAAGAAATGATAATACAACACATACTGAAAAGACAAGTATAATATTATCTGAAAAGTATTTGGAAGTTCGCATTTTTGAAAAACACCTCGGAAATTAATAGTTGCTTTTGGGTTTTATGATTTCTTTGAGTATCAGCATCCAGCTGTTAGATGCATTAGATTCACATGATATAGTCTCTTGCTTTTCTATATCTCCCGTAATAACACGTTCCATGAGCTTTGCCAATTCCTCGGGCTTAAATGGGTCGAAGAAATAAGCGTTTTCATAGTTTTCGAGAACTTCTCGGGAAAATGGGCAGTCTGAAGCGAGTACGATAGTTCCAACCTTTCGTGCCTCTGCCATAGGAAACCCGAATGTTTCTATATATGACGGGAAAATAAGCGTGCTTTCGGCGTATTTTTCGATAACTTCACCGTATGGCAGTCTTCCGACGCATCGGATATTATTTTTACTGTAATTTTCGGGAATGGTAAGCGTAATATCAAAATCTGAGAATTTTTTGCTTAAAATCTCGCAGGCTTTGAAGATTGCATTATTGTTTTTATAAATTGCTGGGGCACTCGGATAAAAGAATTTTTTATTATTAAAGGGTTTTGAAGTATCGTATGCCGATATATCAGAAACGGTCGGAGAAATTCTTAAGATTTTTTCCGCCGATACTCGACATTGCTTACATACCGCATCCTTCATCCAGTTAGTCTGCACAATAACCTTATCGCAAGCCTTTACGGATTTTTTTATCACCCAACCGATGAGATGCTGATAAACAGCTAAAGAACGCTCGGATTTTTTGAAGAAAGAGAACTTTTTAATTTTTTGAAAGGGTATAGATTGATGAAGATATATGACCTGCGGTATATCAAGACCGAACACGGCTGTATTCTGAAGAGAGAAAACAACGTCAGGATTTAGCTTTTTTATGAATTTCTTTCCTGTAAAAAAATCAAACGCAAGTTTTTTTATGCGGCTATTCTTTATTTCGGGAAGAGTTATTATCTTTATGTTGTCAGTTTCCTCGAGAATGTTTTCACCCAAAAGAAAGATCCATTCGTTTTCGGTGTCATTTTCTCTTACGCAATTGTAAAAATCTTTTAGAACAGTGAGCGCACCGCCGGAAGATGCGGCGATATCATTTACAACAATTTTCATAATATCTCCTATCCCAAATAATATGTAAAAACAGTCTTTATTCGCAGTCGGATTTTGCTTTTGACATTATTGTTTCATAAGCTTTTTTTGAAGTGTAGTTTTCTTCAAGATAGCGATATCCGTTATCTCCAAAAATCTTAAGATCTGAATCACAAGCGGATTTTATCGACGTCTTGAATTCCTCAACATCGTTACTTTCGCACCACCAGCCGAATCTGCCGTCGGTTATAACTTTTCCTATGTCTGTGTTAGGGTCAGTACAAGCGAGAACCGGAAGCTTAGCCTGCATATATGCGAGCAGGCGGCTCGGGAAATTCGGTATTGTAAAGCGGTGGTCGAGGAAGATCATACCAACGTCGCAGGCAGCGACCATAATGTCATAATCTTCTTTTGGAAGACGCTTCATAAGTTTCATGTTTGAAGCATTAACAGAGTTGAAAAATGCTTCCAGCTTTCCGTATTCTGTTCCGTCGCCGACGATGAGAAAATATGCGTCTGGATTGTCTGTCTGTGTTTTTAGGCACTCGCAAAGGAAGGGAATACCTTGAGGCCTTCCGAGATTTCCACCGTAAATAAACACCTTTTTATCAAGCGGAATGCCGTACTTCTCACGGATTTCGACTTTCTGCTCGTCAGAAACTGTTACGTCCTGAATTTCGATAGAGTTAGAGCAGACTTCGATCTTATCCGCAGATACTTCGGGATTGTGCTTTAAGACATATTCAACATTCGCCTGTGACATACAGCCTATTCTGTCAGAAATTGCGTAAAGCCTCTTTTCTTTTGCTCGGAAGTATCTGTACAGTACCCCCTTGAGTCCTGATTTGCTCATCATGCCAATATCAATTGCATTTTGAGGGAAAATATCCTTTAGCAACAGATAGGTTTTCGCACCGTCGCGTTTTTTTATGTATTTTACGGTCTCATAGTGGGTTACCGGCGGGGTGGGGTATAGTACGAGGTCGAATTTTACATCGGGAAAGTACTGTTTGATTGCTTTTTTATATTTTGATGGAAGAAGTACTGTCGTGAGTCCTTTTTCTATTATAGAGGCCTTTTTGTTGTTGCCGATCTTTACACGCAAAACCTTGCAGCCCGATTCCTCAGAAAGATATGTATCAGTATTATGCTTGCGCTCTACTGCACAAACGATATGCACATTATGTCCGGCTTTTTGAAATTCGTGAAGCAGATCAAGAGAAATAGAGTGAGAAGCTGCGTGGCTTATGGGACTTATAGAGATGAACAATATATTCATATAGGTTCTCCGTTATGAATGAAATTTAGCAATCAAATCGTGTCTTATTAAATCCTTACCGTCCGTACCTATGGCACGAATACGGTCGTTTGCGGTAGCGTGCTTACGCTTCAGTTCTTCTACGCTATCAGCTTCGATGCTGAAAAATGCTACACGGTCACCGCTGCTGTTTATCTGAGTGAACTTAGCTCCCGGGGTCTTAAAAGCGGAGTAAGTAGCAATAATGCCGTCCTTAAGGAGCTCTTCAAAGCCTTCCAAGGCTTTAAGTTCGCCCGGATATGTATATACAAATTCGTTAACGATCATCTTATCTGCCTTTTTTATCTCATCGACGTGAGGCTTTTCGCCAAGAGTGAGATCCACTACCGCCTTTACAACGTCAAATCCGGACACTCTTTTTATCATTTGGAATTTGATGCCGCCGCCTGTACGTGCACAAAATTCAATAACGGATATACTTTTACCGTCAGAGATAAGCTGAACGAGCATAGGGGTATTCTTAAGTCCGAAAGCATCGGCTATTTTTTGAGCAGTTTCAGCTATTTTTTCTGCGATTTCGGGTGAAACGTCAGCAGGAATACGGCTTCTGTTGATAATAAACTTGCCGTCTTCTCCGATTTTATAGATGTTTGTAAGACAAAGGACATGAGCCTTTCCTTCCTCAACGTACACATCTACGCTGATTTCGTCACCTTCGGCAAATTCCTCAACGATGGCGGTTTTTGTGCGGCTGATTTCTATAGCATTCTCAAGAGCGGGACGAAGCTCATCAATATTATGCACCTTGCATACGCCTCTTGAACTGTACGCATCGACAGGTTTTACGATAATAGGATAGCGCAGATGCGAGATCTTTTCCTCATCGAATCGGTCGAGTATCACGTATTTTGTCGTTGGCACTCCGTTTTCCCAAAAGATTTTCTTCATATAGGACTTTTTGGAAACGTTTTCAGCTGTTTCGTAATCTATGTACCAAGGAAGACCAAGCTCCTCGGCGATTTGTGCTACCACCTGCAATACCTGGTCTGCGCACACTGTTATAAGGTAGTCGACCTTTTCATCTATTGCGACCTGTCTGACAGCTTCAACGTCAAGCACAGATACTTTATAAAATTTGTCCGCATACTCTCTTGCGGCAACTTTATCATTCATATCGGCAAGTATCGTTGTGACGCCGCGGCTCTTAAGTTCACGAATAAGGGCAATCTGCGGAACTCCTCCGCAAAGAACGAGTGCTTTCATATGTATATCTCCCAATTATTTTGCAATTTTTTCAGATTCGCTTTTTTGCTGTGTATCGGGGCTTTTTGCATTTATAGAGTCTTCCTTTGTAAATGCGATTCCATCTTGCTTCAGGACGACTGAAACGGTTTTGAAAAATATTAGTATATCAAACCACAAGCTGAATTTTTCTATGTATTCAATATCATATTCGATTTTTTCACTCCATGTAAGATCGTTTCTGCCGTTAACCTGTGCCCATCCGGTCACGCCCGGACGCATTAAAAAACGGTCCTTTTGACGTTCGGTATAGTTTTGCACCTGATAGGGAAGAGAGGGTCTGGGACCGACGAAGCTCATTGTTCCGTTTATAACGTTGAATATCTGCATAAGCTCATCGAGACTGGTTTTGCGTAGAAAACGGCCTACTTTTGTAATTCTTTCTTTGGGTTCCAGCTGTCTGCCGTCAGACGCAAAGCTTTCCTCGGGAATGAGCATGGTTCTGAACTTATATATTTTGAATACCTTGCCGTCTTTTCCTACACGCTCCTGTGTAAACACGGCAGGGCCTTTTGATGTGAGCCGTATGAGTATCGGTATAACGATCATTACCGGAATGACTATCATAAAAATAAGTAGTATTATCGAAACGGTCAGATCAAATGCACGTTTTATAAAAAGTTGGAAATTTCGCATGGCTTCGTAGATCCCCTTTTAGTTATTGTTTCTTCTTTTTGGGCGGAACGAGCGATTTTTCACCCGCTACGTACATTTTAACAAGTCCGATAAGTACGGAAACAGATGAAAGGTAAATAATTTCAGGATATAGCTCTTTATAGATGAATTCGCAAATTTTAGCAGCGGTATCTCCACCGATGATGATAGCTGCGACGTATCCGAAAAATGAAAATGCACCGACAAATAGTGCAACGGTTATTCCCACACCGTAGATATAAGATAATACTTTGGCTGTTATTTCTCTGAATTTTTTCATAATACTCGCCTCCTTTACAGACCGATTATCGGTAGAACACCGAGTAGTACGATAACTTCAAGTAAATACTGGGTAGCAACCCACCAAAGATCGTTTTTCATTGTCTTTGTAAAATCGGATTTTGCGATAGACATACCTGCATACATACCGAGGGCGAATGGCGGTGTGATACCGCACATAACTCCGCAGATACAGGGAAGCATCGCTGCAACGAGAATGGGATTTGCACCTGCGTTGGCAAAGACTGTTATAAAAACAGAGCCGAGCATGACTGTGATCGACGAACCCGGAATAACCATTGAAATAAAGCAAGTAAGCAGCGGAATTACAATGGCAAGTCCGACAATGCCGAAGTCCATTTTTTCAAATACTGCCTGAAGATCTGCTGCAACGTTGAGATCGGTGAAAAGTGCACCTATCATATATCCGAGAATACAAGTTGCGACTGTAGGAACGATTCCTTTAACTCCGTTTGCAAAGGTGAAAACGATTTCTTTTGGTGTCATTTCTTTTCTGTTCTTTGCAATCAGAATTCCATAGATAGAAGCAATACCGCCGATAAAAATCAAGAGGGATTTTGAGAAATATCCCGCCCCTGCCGCACCAAGACGTGCTGTTAAGAATGTTTCGTTGCATACTGCATCGAATATAAAGGGGGCAAGGATAATAACGGGAAGCAAAAGTCCGCTCCAGCTCTCTTTGATAGTCGTTTTAATGTTGGGAATATCCTCTTTTTTCATTCCTTTGATCTTATAATACTTACAGAAGATAAACAACTGAACAAATCTTGAAAGTATAAACCAAAGAGAAACGCCCCAGCATACGATCCAGAAAGAACCGATTGAAATAGAATCTTCACCGTATATTGCGGTGTAAGCTCCGAGTGCGGCAACGATATTGGCAGACGGAGGGATCATATTACCGAGATAACTTGCGGTACTGGAAACGTTTGCGGCAAGTTCTGGAGGAAATCCGGATTTGATCATAGCAGGTATTGTTATAGAACCCGTAGCAAGTACGTTGCCGGGACCGCTTCCCGAGAGAGCACCCATAAAGCTGCTGGCAACGATAGATGCATATCCTGCACCGCCGGGGATTCGCCCAAGAAGAGCAATAATGATCTTTACACAGTTGTCAATAACTTTTGTTTTAGTCAGTATTTGCGACATTGCACAGAACGCCATCATTGAATAAAGCAATGATGTTGCGAGTGCATCGTCAATATAGCTGAAAACGTTTGCCCACGTTCCTGTAATCGTCAGAAGAACGGCAAAGCTTATGAGGATACCCTCATAGATAGGACGCTTGAAGGCTAAAAACCAAAGGAAAATAACCGCAAGCATTATCAATATGTACGAAAATACAATTGGCATAGCTAAACTCCTTAATTATTAATTGTAATCCGAGCACAACGGGTCGAATTTGTTTCAGCTGCAACGAGCCGAGCGATCAACCTTAGGTTAATAAGGCGATGATCGTTTTAGCCAGATACTCCATGTCGGCCACAGAATAATCAGGCTCTATCGGGAGACATAACAATCTCTCTGAAAAGCTTTTTTCGGCAAGTCCGTCAAATTCTTCGGAGAGAGTCTTTCTCCACATTAAGGGTATATATATTTTCTTATCGACAAGGCGGCGGCGAATATCCGCAGACACCAACAACGGGTAAAACTGCGGGGCGTAATTGCTACCATTATCAATAGAAATCATATTGTATTTGCTTAGATAGCTATGGAGTGTATTGAAATTTTGATTTCGTAAATGTTTTTCTTTATCGTAATCGACAGCAGCAAGAAGCTTTTTGGTCAAATACGACATTGATTTGCGCAAACTCGCAATTTCCTGCTCATTTGCCTGCGATTCTTTATATGCGTCGCCGGGGCCAAGCTCAAGAGCATGGAACAACATTCTTGTACGTTTATATGATATATCCGATTCCAACACCGGCACCTTTCTAAACGGTACGTTTGAGATAAGATATGCACCATCGGGAACTGAGAAAAACTTTCTGGCACTGTAGATAGTATATGTATTTTCCTCGGAAGACGGCTTCTCAAAGAACGCCATAGAGTTATCGACAATCTTATACTTGAATGGAGCATTTTTGATATACTCTCCGCATAGCCCATGATAGTTTATCAAAAATACCGCATCCCCCTCTTGCTCGCATATATCACAAGGCAAGAAGTTTTGATCAATGTGGTAATTTACACATTCTATTTTAAGCTCACTTGCAACTTTTTCCCATATTGACGAAGCATAATAAGGAATAAATACACGCTTAGGGTTCAGTTCATTCAGAGCACACCAAAACGCCGTATATTCACTGTTTAAGCGAAGAATATTTTCGCTTTCCGAGAAATATGGAGCTTTTTCGTTTATGCGAAATTTAAGGCACCCTCCGAACTCTTTGAGAGGCTCACTTGAGAACGTGTGTTTGCCACGTATGCCGCTTGAAGCATCGTATTCAAAGCTTACGTAAGAATGTGCCACAGGAATATTGTCTGTAAAATCGACGTTCTTTCCGCAGGCGATGCTGATAATGTTTTTTGTGTAGTCAAAGTTGTATGATTTTGGGATCAGGTGAGTGCCGATATAGTCGCCATACATCGTTGGCGTAACTTCGATTATGTAAAGCTTGTTTTCGGCATCAATTATAAATTCAATAGACGAAGCTCCGAAGCCGAGCCCGAGAGAATCGAGTATTGTCGGAACTGCTTCTCTAAGCTTATTTTCGATCGAAAGCGGGAGAATTGCCGGTTGCACGTGACGGTATTCACAGAAGCGACTCTCTATGAGAGCGACCTCTCTGTGCGTGAATCCGATTATTTTATGCTCATTATTCTGTGAAATACATTCACAGCTATATAGCCCACCGTATATGTATTCCTCAACGATCGCTTTTCTTTCAAAAGAAAACTCACGTGCGTTATTGATAGCACCGAAAAGCTCTTTATCACAGCTAACGTACGTCACTCCTCGTCCGCCTGAACGGTCACTCGGCTTTACTACCAAAGGATATTTGAGAGAATTAAGGTCATCAAAGGGAATGGTATCACCTATTTCGGCATATTTCGGCTGAGTGATCCCGTTTATAGCGAGAATATTTCTCAGATTTATTTTGTTTGAAGCTCTGCGTACGTCCTCAAAACGATTTCCCGGAAGCTTTAGTGCTTGTGCTACATATGCAGACGTCTGTGCGGCAATATCAGAGCCTATCGAAGCGATAGCATCGATCTCAATCTCTCTGCACTTTTTGAGAATTTCGTCTTTACTATTAGCACTGATCGGATAGAAATAGTCCGATGTTTCTTCGCCGATTTCTCCGCCCGTCTGCCATGCAAACGTGTGAGTTTCAAATCCCATTTCTTTGGCTTTGAGAATAAGCGGATTTTGTTGCTCATTTGCACCTATGATCGCAAGTTTTTTATTCTTACTCATAATTTATGCTTAGCGAAAACAGTTTTTTATGATTTCGATTATAATGTCCTGCTCGTCCGCGGTCATTTTATTGTCACTGGGGAGGCAAAGTCCGCGTGCGAATATATCGGCACCGACGTCGATACCGCTTCCTGCAATATATGCATTCGTTCTGCCGCGACCGTTTCCGTCTCTTGTGACAAACGGATTCATGCGATACATCGGCTGCATATGCATAGGCTTCCAGATCGGTCTGCCTTCGGCATTGTACTTCGCGAGAGTCTCAAGTATTTCCGTGGGGCAGGATTTGCCGGGTTCTGAAATATAACAAGCATCGTTATCGCTTCTGACCTGCTTACACATTCCGTCCTCGTTTATGAGCATACAAGAAAGCCAGAAATTAGGCTCCATTATGGTTTCATCATAAGGATTCATGGTTACGGGGAGATCCTTGAAGCCTTCTTTGTATCTTTCGTAAATAGCTTTTTTCTGTGCGATATGCTCATCAAGGTATGGGAACTGTCCGCGAACGACTCCTGCAATAACGTTGCTCATGCGGTAGTTGTAGCCAACTTCTTCGTGCTGATACCAGGGTGCGTTTTCACGGCTCTGAGTTGACCACTTGCGTGCTTTGTTTGCCGCGTCAAGATCATCAGTTAGAAGCATGCCTCCGGATGAACCTGTAATTATTTTGTTTCCGTTGAAGGAAATGGCGTTGTATGTACCGAATGTACCGGTCTGTGCACCTTTATAGGTTGCTCCGAGCGATTCTGCGGCGTCTTCTATGATAATAGCACCATGTCTGTTTGCAATCTCACAGATCTCGTCAAATTTTGCCGGCGTACCGTAAAGGTTAGCAATTACGATAACTTTTGTATCGGGATATAACTCAAAAGCCTTTTCAAGTGCAACGGGATCCATATTCCAGGTGTCGTATTCGGTATCTATAAAAATCGGATTTGCTTTTTCATACAAAACAGGGTTGACTGTTGCGTCAAACGTCATATCTGTACAAAATACGTTGTCTCCGGGTTTAACTCCGGCAAGCTTCACCGCGAGGTGAAGTGCAGACGTTCCACATGAAAGAGCAACGGCATGCTTACATCCGATTTTTTCACAAGCGATGCTCTCAAGAACGTTTATATTTTCTCCGACTGTGGACATCCAGTTAGTATCGTAGGCTTCTTGCACGTATTTTATTTCGTCGCCGTGCATTGTGGGGGAAGAAAGATAGATTTTTTTCTCGAAAGGTTTCATAATCGAATCACCTGCTTACTTATTTTTTTGTTCGGGATTACTGCTGATACTACATAATATTACATTATATAATAATACCATATATAATAACAGTTGTCAAGGGTGGAATTTATTTTGCATATCAAAGCTCAAATCGGCAATCTCAAACTAAAAAAGAAAAGGACCGGACGAGCCGTTCCTTTTATTTTTTGGTCGGAGTGACAAGATTCAGAACTTAGTTTTGCACCAAAGCATATTGTGAAATTTTGTATTTCAAGTGCAAAACGAGCAAATGCTTTGCATTTGCGAAGTTTGAATCGGTGAACTTCAATCTAAAATCAAAAAAAGGAAAGCTAAGCCTTCCTTTTTTGATTTTGGTCGGAGTGACAAGATTCGAACTTGCGGCCTCTTGGTCCCGAACCAAGCGCACTACCAAACTGTGCCACACCCCGTTTTACTCACGT
Organism: Clostridia bacterium; assembly: GCA_017550115.1. Classification (GTDB taxonomy): domain Bacteria; phylum Bacillota; class Clostridia; order Oscillospirales; family CAG-272; genus SIG710. Next base: position 18,775 of record JAFYLR010000029.1, read on the forward strand.
TTGTATATTGTATCATACCTGTCTTGATTTGTCAAGCATTTTTTGCCTGAGTTTGCATTGTATCGGCACAAATTTATTAAAATTCTATTACAAATTACCTTTTGCCACTTGAAAATAGTATATAAATGCTTTATAATTAAATAAAATGGTTTTTTCTTTTACCGGAATGCTTTGAGAAAGGATTTTTTCGCATAGCGAAAAACAAAGGGTGTTAACATGGAAAAGAAACAGGATAATAACGTTAGAACTATGGTGTTTGATATTCCTCACGAGAAAGAGGAATCAATGAAGGCGACTCTTCGCAGCGTTTATAATGCCATGAGTGAAAAGGGCTACAATCCTATCAATCAGATAGTTGGATACCTTCTTTCCGAGGATCCCACTTATATCACAAACCATAAGGGTGCGAGAAGCCTGATGCGTAAAATCGATAGAGATGAGCTTTTGAATGAGCTTGTAAAGGACTATCTTGGGGTTTGAGATGTCAGCCGACAAACAATTGACTTTTTTTAATCTTGACACACGTGAGCCGGAAGAGCCGAGCTGTGCTCTTGCCTTGGCTATAGGAAACTTCGATGGTGTTCATCTTGGTCACAGAAGGCTCGTTATGGCGGCATCCGATCAGGCGGTGCAACTGTCTGCAAGCTTGGGAGAGGCGGCATGCGGAGTTTTTTGCTTTTTGGAGCCTCCTGCGGACTTTCTTTCAAAGGACCCTTCGCCGCATATTTATACCTTCGAGAAGAAGCTGGAGCTTCTTCACATGGCTGGGGCAAAATATGCCGTTGTAGGTGATTTTGAGAGTTTGCGTCATCTTTCTGCTAAAGATTTTGCTGTGCTTTTGCGTGATAGCTGTCACTGCCGTGCGGTTTCGTGCGGATTCAACTTTCGCTTTGGGCAAGGCGGTGCAGGAGGAGAGAAAGATCTTCGAGAAGTTTTCGGAGATATGGTGACGGTGTTAGATGCTGTCAGGAGTGAGGACGGAATACCGATAAGCTCAAGCAGAATAAGGTCGCTTTTGCACGAAGGTGATATTGAAAAAGCAAACTCTTTTTTGGGAAGTCCCTTTACGATAGAGGGTGAGGTTATTCACGGTAAAGCTCTGGGCAGACGTCTGGGCTTGCCGACTCTAAATCAGAAATTCGGCAATAAAATGATTGTTCCCAAAACAGGGATATATGTGTCTCGCGTTATTGTTGGGAATAGAAGCTACCGAGCGGTCACAAATATAGGAACAAGGCCCACATTTGAGGATTCGGGCGAAATAAATTGTGAAACACATCTGCTTGATTTCGATGGTGAGCTTTATGGAGAAAAGATTGCGGTCGAGCTTCTTTTTCGTCTGCGAGGTGAGAAAAAATTCGCCTCAGAGAAAGAGTTGTGCGATACAATAGAAAATGATATACGTATGGCAGACAAATATTTCGAGGAAAAGGCGCTATAGGCAAAGGGGGATAAACTTGAAACGGAAAAAGCTACTTTATGGCACGTTGCTTTATATTTCGTTTTTAATAGTTTTAGCGGCAGTAATGATTCTGCCGTCTTTTGCCGTCTCTGATATTCCGGATATGAGCGCTGCAAAAGCTGTTTATCTCTACAATGTAGAGCAAAACAGAGTTATGGCTCAAAAAAATGCGGATATATCTGTATATCCTGCCTCTACCGTAAAGCTTATGACGGGTATCGTTGCCATAGAAAATCTTTCGGGACGTTTGAGTGAAACCATAACGGTCACAGAAAAAATGTTGGCGGGAGTTGTGGGAAATAATATCAAGCTTAAAGCCGGAGAGAAAGTAACGGTTCTCGATATGCTATACGGTACGTTGTGCGGAGGAGCGAACGACTGTGCGTCTGTGCTTGCCCATACAGTCTCGGGAGGAATAGAGCCTTTCGTTGAACTTATGAATCAAAAGGCGGTTTTGCTTGGTGCACTTGATACGCATTATACTAACGTTTCGGGAATGCACGACAGCGCGATGGTGACGACGGCTTACGATACTTTCCTTATAGCCAAGGCGGCGTCGGAAATACAGCTTTTTGTGGAAATAGCTTCAGAGAGCCGGTATCAGATGCCGAAGACCAATTTGAGCGAAGACAGGAACGTATATAATAAAAATTATTTAATTTCAAGATACTCGGAAACGAAGTATTATAACAGATATGCAAAAGGATTGAATTCGGGATTTACTTCTCAGGGAGGCTATTGCTTGGCTACCTGCACCGAGAAGGATTCGCAGACGTATATTTGCGTTGTTATGGGGGCTGATGAGAGGGACGGGGATATTTTCTCTTACACCATAGCAAACGACCTCATAGATTGGGCTTATTCTTCATACGGATATCTTGAGGTGCTTTCAAGCGACCGTTTGGTTTGCGAGGTTTCGGTTGATCTTTCGGAGGACGTGGATTACGTAACGCTTCGACCGGCCCATTCTCTTACCTTGTTTTTGCCTCTTGACATTGACATTGAAAAGGATTTGGTATATAGCCATAAGGTCACGAGTCCTAAAATCGAAGCTCCTGTAAGGGAGGGACAGGTTGCAGGATTTATAACCGTTGAGTATGACGGGGAAGTGCTTGGCAGTGTTGATCTTATTGCGATGAACAGTGTTGAGCGAAGCGAGTTCCTTTATGCGCTGAAACGAATACGTGATTTTACTACAACTCGTGGATTTATTGCTACCGTGATAACTTTTGTAATATTGCTTGTGGTCTATGTTTTCGGCATGGCGGTCTATCGAACAAAGCCCGCTAATCGACGTCGCAGACGCAGATGAATATAAATAAAAACGGCACAGGATATAGCAATCGCTAAAGCTCCTGTGCCGTTCTATTTAACATTACATATTTTTCAGTCTATCAAGAAAGTTTTGGAGGATTATTTGAGCAGAGAGGGTATCTATAACAGTCTTGCGTTTAGCACCTCTTGTGTTCGTTTCGTTGAGAAATCTTGATGCAGCCATTGTGGTCATTCTTTCGTCTATCATGGCAACGGGTAAAGACGAAAGGGAAGCGACCTCGTCGGCAAATCGGCGGCAGCGTTCTGCCCTTGGGCCCTCTGTGCCGTTCATGTTAACAGGGCAACCGATGACTATCGCCACTGCATTCTGTTCTTTTGCTATTTCGGCTATTTTTTCAGCTGTTTTCCCAAGACCGCCGACCTTTATATATCCGATTCCCGAGGCGAGAAATCGACTTTCGTCGGAAACGGCGACACCCGTCCTGACATCACCGAAATCAACACCGATAATTCTGCCTTTTGTATTTTTTATATCTGCTAACGTCTGTATGCTCATTGTTTTTTCTCCAAAATATATTTTTGTGCGAGAGCGAGAAGCTGTTTTCTTGTATTGACCGATGGATCTTTTGTTGCATCTGAGAGAAGAAGAGATAGAATTTCACCGACACCCTCTCCCGTGGCTCCAAGCTTTATCACATCATTTCCGTTTATTGCAAGATCGGGTATTCCGAGAGGGAATCTGTCTTTCTTTGCATTTGATACTGTCTCTTTTATTTTGATTACGTTCACACGAAGAAGCTCTGCGAGAGATATTGCACTTTCTGTAAGAGATCCGTATTTTTGAATAAAACGTCTTGCGAAAATCACATCAATATTTTCGTTTTGGTCTTTGAGAGTTGAGATTGCAGAGAGAAGAAGCTTTACTTCCGATTTGTCTTTATTACTCATTTTAAGTGAGATCAAGGCTTTTTCGGCGTCACTTTTTTTGAAATTGACGATAAAAGCGGCAAGTCTTACGGCTAAAATTTTAGGTAATTTATTGAGAATATCGCACGGCGGCATATAGGAATCCTTATATTCCTCGAAAATGAAAGGTAAAACCTCGCAAGATACAAGCTCTGATGCGGCATATGACGCATGATCTCCCATAAGCATACGGCAAAGTTCGTGGTATATGCGTTCTCTCGATATCCTCAGCAGACCTTTGCTGCATTCTTTGATAGCTTCTTTGGTTTTTTGCTCAATAGTAAAGCCGTATTCCGAGGAAAATCGAAAAGCACGTAAAATTCTGAGGGCGTCCTCGCTAAATCTGAGGGTGGGGACTCCTACACATCGGAGAATCATATTATCCAAGTCTTTCTTGCCGCAAAAGAGATCGACAAGACCGCTTTTTTTACTGTACGCCATCGCATTTACGGTGAAATCGCGACGAGAAAGATCTTCCTTTAAGTTTCTTGTGAAAGCAACGCTGTCGGGGTGGCGCGAGTCTGAATATTCTCCGTCAATGCGGAAAGTCGTTATTTCTATTGGAATAGAATCTATAATTACCGTAACAGTGCCGTGCTTCAATCCTGTTTCGATAACTTTATAGCCTGCCGAGATGAAAATGTCACGTGTTTGTTCAGGGAGTGCAGATGTTGTCATATCCCAGTCGTTCGGTTCTTTGCCAAGTAAAATATTCCGCAGACAACCGCCGACGATATATGCTTCGAAGCCGCCTGCCTCAAGTATTTCGATCGCAAGCTCAGCTTGACTTGAATAATTCATTTTTCGCCCCCCTTTCGTTTGAGTATAATTTATTCTAACTAATATAATACCTCGAAAACGATATTTTTTCAAGAGGTGAAACTGGTAAAATCATTTTCGTAGCAAAAAGAAGCTTCGCTTATCGGCGAAGCTTCTTTTGAATTAAATTAATCGTTGTAAATAGGGAACTTTTCGCAAAGAGCTATAACGCTGTTTGTGATGCGTTCTTTATTTGCGTCAAAATCCTTGATTATATCTGACATCCAAGATGCGATAAGTTCCATTTCTTCCTCACAGAAGCCTCTTGACGTAACTGCAGGAGTGCCTATGCGAAGACCGCTTGTGATGAACGGACTCTGAGGGTCATCGGGAATAGCGTTTTTGTTTGCTGTGATATGTACTTCGTCAAGTCTTCTTTCAAGCTCTTTGCCCGTGATACCTGTATCTCTGAGGTCGAGAAGCATAAGGTGGTTGTCCGTACCGCCTGATACGAGCTTGATTCCCTTTGCCATAAGAGATTCGGAGAGAACCTTTGCGTTTTTGACGATCTGAGCCTGATAAGCCTTAAATTCGTCTGTAAGAGCTTCGCCGAACGCTACTGCTTTAGCAGCGATAATGTGCATAAGAGGACCGCCCTGAGTGCCGGGGAATATAGCTTTATCTATATCCTTTGCGAACTTTTCACGGCAGAGGATAAGACCGCCTCTGGGACCGCGAAGAGTTTTATGTGCTCCTTGTAGTATAATTATTATAGAAAGTGAGTGATGGAGATGAGAGAAGATTTCGTAGCAATAGCTATGGTAAATAAGAAGGGGCGTAAGATGTATTTAAAGGCATCAGATAAGCCTAGTAAAAATGTCGTATGTGAATGGTCATTTGACTATAACGAAGCAATATGGTTTAATACTGATAGTGAGGCAGAGAAATTTGCTAAGCAATACTTTAA
>JAFYLR010000030.1 GCA_017550115.1 Clostridia bacterium
CTTGAGAAAAAATCGAAATCTAAGCAGTGTAAAATACATTAAACCCGACCATGGTCGGGTTTTTCTATAAACAGAGGATTGGCGAGGTTAATAATTCCACCAATCCTTGTTTTTTATCTCGGATTTTTTATCAAGAGCGTTAAGCGCTTCAAGCTCTTCTTCTGTTGTAAAGCACGGATAAGCCTTACCCTCGGAAACCAGCTTTTTAGCATAGACGTGATAAAGAGGGCCTCTTTGACTCTGTTTATATGGACCGTAAATACCTTTATCGCTGATGTTACCTGTCTCGTCAAGAATTGCGCCCTCATCAAAATTGATGCCGTAGTGAGCCAAAACCTTAATAAGTGCTTCGGCTGCGCCCTCAACCTCTCGCTTATCATCTGTGTCCTCTATTCTGAGATAAAATACACCGCCGCTCTGGTGGGCAAGTCTTTCACCAACAGTAACAGGAAAAAGACCACCGAAATGAACAAACCCTGTTGGACTGGGAGCGAAACGGGTAACCTTTGCCCCCTCAGGCAGCTGTCTTTCAGGAAAACGAGCTTCAAGCTCTTCCGGTGTTTCTTTTACATTTGGAAAAAGTAATTCTGCAAGATAATTGAAATCCATAGTATAACCTCTATAAAAATTTAATAATATAAAACATTGTCAAGTGCTCTCATGAGCTTTTCCGCTCTTCCATGTCCGGGATAAATCGTTACATCTGCGAAATTTTGGGTATTTCTAAGATTAAAAAGCGATTCTTTGATGCACCCGTAGTCTCCGCCATATAAGTCTGTTCTTCCTATCCCCTCGGCAAAAAGCGTGTCACCGGTAATCAGAATATTATCACAGAAAAAGCACGATGACCCTTTAGAATGCCCCGGTGTATGGATAACCGTCAGAAAATCATCGCCAACGGGAATTTTGTCGCCATTTATAAATACTTTGTCAGCATCCTTTTGCTCGAAGCTCGAGCCAAAGAAAAACGAATATGCGTTTTTTAATGAGTCGGCAAGCATTTCGCGGTCTTCGGCGTGAATATATACAGGTATGCCGTATTTTTCTCTGATGAGATCAAGAGAAAAAATATGATCGAAATGACCGTGAGTAAGCAAAACAGCAGAAGGCTCAAGTCCGTGCGTGATCAAAGCATTTTCTATAACGGAAAAATCAAGACCGGGATCTATTATTGCACATTTTTTTCCCGACACCGCAAAATGTGTATTAGAGCGGTAATCACGGCTTATCAGCGATACAATCTCCACAATTTCATCCTCATAAAAGTATTTAATCTATTATACCATAATTTACACGAAATGTCTACATTATTTTATAAAAAAATAAAAAAGCGGTATGGACTTTCGCCCATACCGTCAGAATTATTTAAGTTTTACATCGTTAAAGTTGACAGAACCGAAGTAATCGACCTCAACGCCCTTGATTCCGGACGCGAGAACCGCCTTCTTTGTGAAAACAATGGGGCAAACAGGAAGATCTTCCATAAGAAGCTTTTCAGCGTCATGGAGAACAGAAGCTCTCTTTGCAACATTCTTCTCTGCAAATGCTTTATCAATAAGCTCATTATAAGCTTCGCTGTTGTAACCTGTTATATTGATTGCATCCTCATATGAATCAACGGTAAATGTCATATTACGACCCGAATATCCGGCCGCATAAGGAGCAAGCATAGAAAATGCATCGGTGTCAAGTGCACTGATATCAGCAAGAATAACATCAAATTCTCCGCTTACAAGTGCGGCATAATAATCGTCGTTCACAAACTCCTTTGTGGGGGCCTTTTCCTCGGGAAGCACAACATCGGTAGCACTGGTTCCAAGCTTAACAATATTAACCTTGAAGCCGAGTCCTTCCCAAGCAGACTTGAGCATATCGGCAACTGCGATATGGACTTCATTATCAGCTATAGCGAGATTGAATTCACCGCTGAATGAGCCGGAAGCGTTAGCTGTCTTTGAGAGATAGTCACCGCCAACAGCGCGGAAACTCTTATCAGCTTTCTTTGCTTCGAAGACACCGCTTGGAACAAGACCTGTTGCCGCCTCGGCAAATATAAGCTTTTCTGCAATAGCTGTGCGGTCAATGGCATCGGAAAGAGCCTTACGTACAGTTACATCGGAGAAAATAGAGTTTTCAATGTTAAAATAGCAGGAAAGAGTTGAAAGAGCGTTATATACGGAAGCCTTTGCCTTGTAATCAGCTCTGTTTTCAAGAGCAATATTGCCAACAAAAGAAATTTCGCCGTTATCAAACGCTGTTATCTGATCAGCGGAAGATTTTGAATAATCAACCACGAGTCTGTAAGGAGTAACAAACTTCTTTATACTGTCCTTCTCTCTATCGCGGAGATAGTATGTATTTCTCTCAAGAGTGAGAGATTTGCCATATTCAACCGCACGAAGAAGGAATGGTCCATTACAAACGAGAGTTGAAGGACGCTTTGCCCAATCAGCATTATCATCCACAGCAGATTCCTTGAGTGCAACAAGGCAAGGACTTGCAAGATTGTAAAGGAAATCCTCGTAATCTATAGACTGGTCAAATGCGATCTGAAGTGTACTGTTATTGATAGCATAAACGCCGATATCATCAACAGAGCAATTTCCGTTTTTCGCATCAAAAGCGTTTCTTACCTCATAAAGAAGCACAGCTGCGTCCGAAACAAAAGAAGGATCGAGAAGTCTCTTCCATGCGTAAAGGAAATCCTTTGCGCTCACAAGGCTACCATCGGACCAATATGATTCTTTGAGTGTAAATGTGATCGTATATTGGTCCTGCTCCTCTTCATCAACGATCTCGTATTTTTCAACAAGATCCTTCTGAAGCTTGCCGTTATCGTCTATATAAAACAGACCCGAAAACATGAGTTCGGCGAGCTGGAGTGCTTCCTTTGAACGATAAGCGAAAGCAGGATCAAAATCGTAAACTTCATTTTCAAGATAAATATTGATAGTTTCTCCTATGTCCTCATTGGGGTCATAGGTTGAGCATCCTGCAAGAGCAGGAACGACCATAAGGACGCAAAGAATAATCGCGAACAGTCTTTTAATCATAATTTTGGAAACCCTCCCGTGAATAGAAAAAATGTTGTAGTAACAAAATATGTTTACATGATATTATAACATTAAATCGAAAGATAATCAATGTTTTGTCTGTAACATAAAAAATATTTGGATAAACGCACAATTTATCACTTCGAAAGTTGTGCAATATTGACATTATTTCCACAAATTTCAAAACAGGAAAGGTAAATATAAATGGAAGGATATGAAATGAC
>JAFYLR010000031.1 GCA_017550115.1 Clostridia bacterium
ATCTGTCCTACCTTATTCACCTTATCGATGTTTCCCATGCTCCTGCCAACATACGAGCTGTCGTAAAACCTCACTCTTGCAACCTCTGAATAATCTTCTATACCCTTGCGCAGATCTTTACGGGTGAATGCTTTTGCAAGCGCCTCTGGAGAAAGAACCGCGGCGGCTATCGGATAAGAGGTAAGCTGATCCAGCATAGATTTTACGTTGGCGCCTATCGCATACGGTGCTAAATTCTTGCGGATAAAACCTATATGACGGTTTATGTCCCTGTCTACACCTTTATCCGTTACCGTAACGCCTTGAGAATTAATTAAATAGGAGCTTATATAGTCATCGGCACCCTTAAAGAGCTTTTTGAGCGTACTGCGCAAGCTGATGACCGTTCCTGCATCAGAAACATTCATGTTATAGATCTTACCGAAGCTCTTCATCCTCAAATACATAGCCGAATAGAGAGAAACACCGTTCGCATGATGGTTAATAACATCCGCTACATTGGTAATATGCAGCCGCTTAAAAGCGTTTTTCTGCGTGTTCTTGTTGAAGCTCAAAGAATATACACGGAGAAAGTCCTTCGTTATCGAGTTTATATCCGAAACGTCGAGAGCGACCGACATTTTATCTACGGATATCGGGAAATAGTATCCGTCAATAACATTGGTATATCCGAATATACGTCCGTCCGCCTCAGCCTTAAGTGTTTTTGCCGCTTCAAAAAACTTTTCGGCTGTTTTTATGAATTTTTTGTCTTCTTCCGAAAACTGTGCTTCGAGATTTTTTAACGCAGCATCAATATCTTGTTGAGCCTTTTTATATTTATCTGCATCGTTTGCCTCGCTATAATTTATAAATCCGCCTATCTCTCCATCGTTTCCGCTGCGGCGGTCATAGGAGAAGCCCGAAATCGCAAGGTGTCTTTCTGCCTGCTCACGCTTTCCTGTCATATACAGTGAAATAGCGTCTCCCGCTGTCAGCTTCACGCCTCTGAAAGTATATCTGTCTTTTCTCAGGTGCTGCTCAAATTTCTTGTTTTCCTTATAAAACGTATCAATAGGCGAGAGAAGGTCTATTTTCTTGTTCTGAAAATCTATTTCTCCTGTTCTGATTTCCCTGAAAAGCTCAGTTACAACGCCGTCAGTGTCAAAGCCGTCCATTATCTGCGCCGCCACGTCGGGAGTTACCGCATTAACAAGATACCTTCTGACGTTATTGAATAGGTATTTCGCCCTCTCACGTTCGGGCTTTCCTTCCTCGTTCAAAAATGTATCATTCATAGAAGAAACTCTGCTTACTATATTGACTCCCCTCTCAGCCAAGGGTTTAGCATCCGTCCAATTGCCCTTATACCAGACAAGCCCGAAGTTCTTGTACAAATGAAGCATGGCGTAAATAACCTTTCCGAGTCTGGCGAGATCTTCCTTTGAAAAGTCGCCGCCCGCTTCAATGTCCTTGCCCTCGGCAGCCAAAAGCTCCACGGCAGTATATATTTCCTCGGGGATCTCAAAGGATCCCGCCCATATCTCATCATGCTCTCCTTCGAAAAGCTCTTTGTAGTATGCGTCAAAGAATTTTTTAAGGCACCTCATAGCTTCGCGCATCTGGGTAGGCTTTACGGATATAACGTGACCGTACGCATTTCTTTTTCTGTAGAAGCCTTTTTTTATCATCTCAAGAAAAACCTTTACGTCTCTGTCTCCGAGTATCTCCGAGCCCATTATCTTCTTGTTTCCGAGCATACCGTAAAGCTGCTCTACTGCATCATAGACCGCGATAAGTCCTCCGCTTGGATCGTAACGCTCGGAGAGCTTCTGACGACTTTTTACAAGGTTGTTATAGCGTCTTGTAATACCGCTTTGTATTTGAGCCTTGTTTTCTTTTAATGCCGGGAACGCCTCGCAAATCTTTGTTGCAAGAGCTGCCGAATCATCATGGGTAAATCCTTTCTTGCCGAAGGTATAAAAAACGTCGTTGGATAGCTCGTTCGCTTTTTCTCGGTTTTCGGCTTCGTCGATATCTATTCCGTAATTGCCGAGAATTTTATCTACCGTATCATAGGCTTCTCTGAAGTGGACTTCAAGGAAAGATATATTTTGCGCGTTAATATTTTGTTTCTCAGCTTCTATCAAATAGTGCATAGCCTTATCCTTGCGCTCTTCGTAAATGCCTTTTAGCTTTTGAATATCATTCTCGATTCCCGCATTTATAGCTTCTTTCAAGGTAACTTCAGCATCATCTGCTCTTCTCTGTGCCTTCACATAATCTTCTAAAAGCTCCCTATACTTTTTATCAAGTTCTTCCTTTTTGCGCTCAAACTCTCTGGTCAGCTTTCTTTTCATAGCCCTGTTTTTTATTTCGAGAGATCTTCCAAGGTCCTCAAGCTTTCGGAGCGCAATGTCTAAGTTCTGCTCTTTTATCCATAGCTGAGAAGCAAGCCACAGGCCTTTTTCGTCATATTGAGGAGCGTTTTTGATCACTTCACTTGCCAAGCGCTCCATTACCTCTTTTGGAATTTCTCTTTCGCCCTCTTTCATGATCTCCTTGACTTGCTCATGGACGGGCTTTTCCTTGGTTTTCGGCGTTTTCTCTCCTTTTTCGGAGCTTTTATCGGGCGAGTATAATGTTTTTTTGTCAATAGCGGAGTCGGGTAACGCCATTCTGGTGTAATTCTCGCCGTCTTTGCTTGTCTTGATTGTCTCATCGTTGAAGGAAATGTAGTTTGCAATCGCCTCGAACGCCTTGCTATTCTTAGATAGTTTCTTATCGGCGTACATTTCTTGTATGTATGCCTCAATGTCTGTATCGTAGAGCCTTACATATTCCTGTCTGTAGTGGTCCGCGGGAAGGCTTCGCCACTGATCGACTCTACTGGCGTCTCTTCTACGTATAAGTTCCACCGCTTTTTGATATCCGTCCTCAAATCCTTTGCCTGTAATGAGCCTTTTTATAGCACCATTCTCGGTCGAGAGTATTCCCGCTTCAACAAGCGTGAGTACTTTTTTATACTCATGTTCTACTCTCTTATCAAGATTCATATCTCTCTGCGTGCGAGGTTTTGACACTTGCTTCGAGGCAATGCCGTCTACATCACTCTGCACAAGCTTTTTTATATATTCCTCATCGATGGAGTAGAAGTCCGTTGCATTGTACATCTTTGAAGTATGATGCCAACTTGACCTACGGAGAAATTTTGACTTTAAAGTATCAAGATTAAGCTTAGAAATGTCAATGTTTGGATTGATATCCGCTACAGCCTCTACGATTTCTGCCTTTGTCCACTTGGATATTGGCATCTCACCACTCGCGTATGCACTCCTTGCATTATTTGACATAGAGTACCCGTCATATCCGTTCCCCTTATGCCAGCCCGTCTCTTGTCGAACAGTTTCGGAGTCCATACCACTGTCAAGCATTTCTTTTGCCGTATCGAGTTTGAGCTTGTCGGCTGTCTTTGCACCTTCGCCGGCATACATATATTTAGTTCTGCTATCAAGCCATTCTTCGAGGTCTGATATGAATTTTTTATATTTTCGCTCAGACATCACCGAACGGAGTGCGGCGGTGTATTTTTTTTCGAGACGGCGAAGCTCAAAGTCTACAGGCTTCGACTTGTTTTTCATGCGATGCACATATTGACTAAGGCTCGCATATATCCGCATTATAATATTTTTGTCCTTTTTGGCCCACGTCTGCAAGAAGCGGTCGGAATCCAAACGCTCGGAGATTATATTTGCCGCCGCTTCTTCGGTGAGAAGCTCGTCATCCTTAAGCTCACGCTTGAGGTTCTTTTTATAGTCATCGGCATATTTTTTCTTTTCATCATCAAAGCTTGGATATTTTTTTACGTAATCTATAAGCTCCTTTGCATGCTTGCTATCCCTGACGTCGTGAAAAATTTCGTGAAGTATAGTTGTACCGATAGAGCTTTTTTCAGGCCGAACAACAATAAGAGCCTCGTTGCCTTGCTTCGTTTTCAATACCGTATGGAAGCCTTTTGACGTTATTGTGTCCGAAAACATTATATGTGTTCCTGTATTCGCTATATGATGCGCCGCAAACTTAGCGACGTAATACGGGATGCTCGAATGACTTTCAAGCATTCTGAGTATGCTTTCCCGTTTTTCATACGAAAGCAAATCAAAATTCTTTATGAGCTTACGCGCGCGGTCCAGTTCCGCCGTTGTACGCTCCTTCTTTTTCTTAAGCTTTTCTGTCTTGGATGCCTCTTCCCTCTCGGCTTGTTCTTGGTCGAAGCCGGAATCGTCATTGTCGTTTGAATTTGTATCTCCTCTGCTTTCTTCCTCTGAAGCGTTTTTTTTGCGCTCTGTTGCATTTTCCTGTTTTTCAGGGTTGGTAGTCGCCTTTTCTGTTTCCTCGTTGTCATTCGCAGCCGTTTCTTGCGTGGGAACGTTTTTTTCTTCGTTCTCAGTGTCTTCGGTGCTTTTTCCCGAATAGTTTTCATAGAAACGATCTGCCGCCATAGCTACTTTGTACTTGCTCAGATTTTCTTCTTTAGCGTCGGCGAGCATCAGCTTGACCTGCTCACTGCTGAGGTTCCTTGCCATTTGAATGTCATCGGTGCCGCCTTCGGAAAAGCCTAAATTATATCCGTTTGCTTGCTTATAGATAATAGCCTTTTTGCCGCCGACACCGTATATAAAGTGTTCGCCGTCACTCATCTCATCTATCAGGCTGCTATTTTCCTCTGAATACTCAGGCGCAGACTCAAACGCTATCTTATTTTCAATTTCTTTTATCCTGCTGTCCTCGTTCGCAAAAAATCCCACTGCCCAGGAATGGACTGCTAAATCGCTTGATACGTTGTCCGTATTATTCTTGAGCATATCTACAGTTACTTCTCTTCCCAGAAGCTGTGTAGCGGTCTGAGCCATTTCTTCGGCGTTCGCTTTTGCCGAAGTATCAAAGCCCGCTCTTTCTGCCGTGTCGGTAATCCTCTCGTATGCATTCTGCACCCCTGCGCTCGCCTCAAGCGTTGCTATGTTTCGCCACATATCTCCGAGCGCTATTGTTTTAGCCCTTTCGCTCTTGGCTTTATTGTACGTATTGTATGCCGCCTGAAGGTTGGTTATTGAGTCATTCATTTGAGTAGAATACTTTTTATCGGTCTTAAAGCGATCTTTAATTGTTTCGGCAGCATTAAGAATTACCTGCTCTCTGCCGTTGTTCTTTGCTTTTGTGCCGTTAATATAATCGTACGCATTCAGCGCAGAGCTTGTAAGACCGCCCATAATGCCGCCCGAACTAAAGCCGACAAGTCCGCTATAGACGGCGTTCATCCAGTTCACTTCTGCATCAGGGTCTACTCCGGTCGCTCTTTTCCATATTACCGACATAGGCTCGGACAGAAATTCCTCGATAAACTCACCGCCTGCACTTTCAAGCATATTTCTGCCTAATCCTTTTCTTACTGCCTCTTTTGCAAAGAGATTCAGCCCCGTTGTTTTTGCCCCCTTGGCGGCGGCTGTAAGCAGCTTTGTTCCCGCTTTGCCTGTTGCCATCTCAAGGAACCACTCGTTAGCTCCTGTGAGCGCGCCGTGTATATATTCCTTCATGCCAAGCTCGCCCGTAGTTCTTACTGCTTCTGAAGTGCTTGCGCCCACTGCTCCGCTAAGGAGTATTGTTGCACCGACCGGGATACCGACCGCATCCAAGAGAAAGACCGAGTTTTGACCGAGACCTGAAGCGACGTCGCCCACAAGGCCCATGGCACCGTTTGGGTTATAGCTTTTCGTGAGGTTATAATCCGCCCTCTCGCTCATCGTCGGGGATGAGAAGGTATACTTCGCCATTCGATCGTCTCCGAACAGCTGATGCAGCGAACCCGATACAAGCTTGCCGGTGTTTTCAAAGACGTTGGTTAGTCCCAGCCCGAGCTTACCGAGCACATACCCTGTGCCGCTCCCGGTGTTTTTCTTTTCAGCCAATAGAGAAGCTTTGCTTTTCTTTTTTTCTGTTTCTAAAGGCTTTGTATAAAAATATGACGTTAATGATGCTTTTGTAGGCATTTATTTTCTCCTTGACTTTTTTGTTTTTTTGTGATATGCTTATTAAAAAACTATGTGAGGTGATTTATTATGTTTCTTTCTCTTTTACTGAAGACCGAAAAAAGCAAGGCCACGCTTCTTCCCGACCGCGATTTTGAGTATTGGTATTCGCAAAACAAAGTGGCTTTTTGGCTTCTGATTGCATTAGCAATTTTTGTGCTTGCTTTAATCGCCGCGGCTGTTTTTTCTGCAACCGAGGAATCTCGCGCGGAAGCTCGAAAGAAACGAGAGGCAAAGCGTCTTGAAAGAGATGAGGCTGTAAAAAAAGAGTTAGAAAGAATTTCCCGTTGCGAGGTAACTCTTATATTTTGTTACGATGACAAAACCAAAACGATCGTACATAAAAAGAACCTTGTTTTCAATCCCGAATTTCCCTCTCGTGAAGGATATTCTTTTGATGGCTGGTATACCGATTCTGCCCGTACTACACCTTTCCAAAACAAAGCAATTACAGACAATCTTACACTATACGCTAAGTGGACTAAAGAGGCTGATTAAAACAGCCCCTTTATTTTTTACTTATTTTGACTTTTTAATTGTATCAGTATGCTGTTTAAAGCATCGTTTTGTTCTCGTGTTAAATTATAAACATTATAACCATTCGCCCCAATTAAATGCCCGGCAGCCCCTCTCAATTCTTTGCCGTTTTTCAATTTTATGACTAACTCGGGAGCGGGAGTATACTCCTGTCTTCCGCTTCCGGGTTTGTGCTCTTCAGACTCAACTTCAACTGAAGCAATAAGCTCTTTCAAAAGATTCATTGTCTCCTCTTTCATTTCATTTGAAAGCTTCTTATTGCTCGGGCAAAGTTGGTTGTCATACGCTTTACCGGCAAGTTCGGCGAAATCTGTTATATTTGTCACTTCTTCTAAATCACTTAAAACAATTTGCTCATAAAATGCCTTGTAGTCCTCGTCTGTCAATGCGTTGGTTTTGTAAGCCTCTTCAACAAGCCCTAAAAAGAACTCTGCTCTTGTGCCGTCCTCAGCTTCATTCCAGCCTTTGACTCCGGTTTCGTCCTTCTTTCCTCCAAATTCACTTGCTATTGCGGATGCCGCATAGGTAAGCAGCGTATCTACATCGTCAATGGATTTTATAAAGAGATCCTTAAGCGCAGCAGACACCGCGCCTTTCGATTCAGACTTACCCGTATCGGAAAGTCCTGTCTGCATATCTACCGTAACAGACTGTGAAATGAGTGTCGGTATCGCGTCAACGGCATTTCCGCTCAAATCTGCATTTTTAACCGCCTCCACTACTTTTTCCGTGGCGACAGTTCCGCCCGCGCCGTTATTCGTATAATAAGTATTAGATGCACTTGTTATCACATCGTCAGCGTAGCCATTGGCTGCTAATATCATTTTAGCATCCGAATCGCTGTACCCCTCTCCGATAAGCTGAGCATACATAGGATAGACTTCTTCCTCTGGAGTAACTTCCGGAGTAACTCCCGGCGCAGTCTCCGGTGTAACGGTTTGGTTATAAATCTGGTTATAATTTTTCATGAACTCCGCCACCTCTTCCTCACTATATCCAAGCGCAGCCACGAGAGTGCTTGCTACTTCGGGCGTAAGACCGCTTGTGAGTAAAGTCGCCATGTTTTCGAAATCTTGCTGTGCGCTCGCTCGTTCCGCAGCTTTCACAGCTTGATCGTTTTCAAAATTCTGCTGTGCGATCGCTCGATCCTCGGCTCTCTTCTGTGTCAAATAATTTTGATACTGAGCCGCGGCTTGAAGCTCTTTATAAATTGCGTCCTGTTCGGCTTGAGAAAGATTTCCGATATACGCAGCATACGCCATTGCGTCGGTGTAGTCTCCGTATCCGCTTCTTGTAAGGCCCGCTTGCGCCAATCGCTCCGCATTCATACCGTAGGTCGCTCTTGATCTGTCATATTCTTGCGCCGCTCTGAGCATTGCTCTTTCTTTGTCGCCTTCTATATCAAATCCGTTTAGCCTCAAAAAATCTTCCCAGGAAAGGGTGGGCGAACCGGAAATAAGAACAATACCGTCTCCCGTAGTGTCTCCCGTAGTGTCTCCCGTAGTGTCTCCCGTAGTGTCTTCTGCGGCGTCTCCCGTGACCGTGACTGTGCCTGTGGTTGACGGACTTTTCGCGAGTCCTTTAGATATGTTATCTATTTGCTTTGCGCCTTCAGAATAATTAGGTGCGATGTTCGGGTACATAATCGAGCCGGGCACTCCGTAGTTTTCTTGCAGGAACTGAGTCGATTTCTTCACCCCGGCATTTTTCCACGGCTCCTTTGTGTTGTTTATTTGGTTGTTTTTTGTATTGTTTGCTAAAAAATCATTATAGACCTTATTATATACAGTTCTGCTCATTTTTTAATCCTCATCTTTTATATCGTTCCTTGCGCAGATAGCGCGGGCGGTGTCTGATGTGCAGATGCATTAATTTGTTCTGCGAGATTTTCAAAGTAGTGCACGTTTTCTCTTGCATGCGGATAATGGACACGCTCCTGTGCTTGCCAATACCTCAACATCGTGCTTGGGTCATTGAGCGGGCCAAAGGATCCATTTGATAAATTGTTTAAATTTATTTCCCACATAGTGCTGCGTTGCTGTTCCACCCCGTTGTTTTGGTCGACCGAAAAAAGAAAATCATCATCGTAATAGTAGTCTCCCTTCGTTTCGTCGTAAACTATAAACGAGTATCTGTTAAATTCATCATTATGGATCCGTCCGTATGCGTCCTTATACGCTACCTTTCGCGGCTCATCGCAGTACGCAAGGTATTGCTGGAATATTATTGCGTCAATCTCGGCATATGCGGCATTTTTCATTCTTCGCTTGGAGTCGAGACGTCCCGCCGCCTGCTGGACCTGAACCTGCTTCGCAATTCCGGACTTCGCGGTGGTATCGGAATTTCCCTGAAAGGAATCGGTTATACCTATGACTCTTTTTGCCATGTTATAAACTCTTTCTGCCGATGTCAGATCCTGCGTTATATTGGGCGTGGTATCTATAACACCGTACAGTCCCGGGCTTTCACCGGGCTTCAGTTTTATCACTTGACCAAATATGCTGTTATTAAGAGCAACTTTTGCATCCTCCGGTATCACGGGTGTAATTCCCGCACGAATTAGCTTCTGCATAATTCTGCTTTCAAGCTTGTTTATTTCCTGCTGATACGGACGAAGATATTCGCAGTCCGACTGCCCAAACAGAGATCTGTCCTGCGAAGTGTTCTTGCGGACTACGATAGGAATGAGAGACGGCATATAGTACGGAATCTTCGTAGGCTCAAACCGAACATTCTCAACTTCTTGCATTGCGGGTAGAAACATTCCTCCGCGTTCTTTTGCGCTTACACTTCCGTCAGAAGCCCTCTTAAGCTCGGTGCTTACACTTTCTATAACGGGCTTACCGTCCTCATCAAGAACAGGCGATTTCGAGAGGATTACCCTTCCGTCGCTCAATGTTATGTCCCTCTCCAATACCTCATATTCTACATCCGTTTCGTCAAAGTCTTTATCCGGGCACTCACAAATTCCCTCTCGCGCCCCACAAACCTTACATGTTTTCCCCTTTCTCGCATAGTAGTTATCTATATCAAGCAGCTCTGTATCTCCCGAAAAAACGTATTTACATATCTTGTCGTTATCGTTTTTGTAGAAACAAATTACTACATCGGCAGTATCGTCATCCTCCGATGCGTTGCTTTCCGCATCGTTTGTAATGTCTTCAAGCTCATCTCTGCGCACGTTATACTTACGTATGATCTCCTCCTTTGTCGTACGGCAACGTACAAAACAGTAGTCCATGTCTTGGATCTCGTATATATACGGTTGAGGAATAAAATCCTGCGGGGAAATAACATTTATTTTCACTCCGCCTATATTTTTTCTCGTGCGAAGCGTTTCGTCCCACTCAATAAGCCAGATGCTGCCCCCGAATATGTAAGTGTAACGCTCGTCCATATCGTTCATCTTTTCAAAGGGTAAACGGTCGCGCAGCTGAGCGCAGAGACGCTCTATAGCTTTTGCATTTCGTTCTGCGCCCTCGCTATACACTGCCGCCGTGACCTGCGGCTGCGGAATCTCACTGCTTATCTGACTTTCTATGATCTCATACGTTATATTACGCTCGGCCGAAGCATCCTCGCTTGAGTTGTCTATTCTCTTATCGCCCCTGTACTGTGCGTAATGCTTTTCAAAGCTATCTCTTATTTCTGACGATGCGCTTTTTGCTCTTTCATAAAGCTCGTTAAAAAAATCTATTTTTCTTAAAGTTTTGTCTATATGCATAATTATTTTGGTTCTCCGTATTTTTTTATTATATATTCTTTTTCATCTTGAGAAGCATTGTTATAGTCCTCCCAAAGATCCGCAGTCCACGTTGTTTTGTTCGAAGGTGTCTGTATATCGTTAGGCCTCGAATAGAAGATAGCGAAGCCTCGCAGTGCATCGGGAGCGTGCGTTATTTCGTGAGGCTCATTTGCTGTATCGGTAGGTCTCAACCGGTCGATCTGAAGCATAGGCAAGCATTTTATTATTTCGGTGCAGTTTTTGAATATCTTAAGCCTTGTTCGCCCATTTTCGTCTGTCTTTAAAAGCTCTTTTACAGATAGCCAACCTGATTCTCGATCATTCGAAGTTTTTGTAAAATAAAGTCCGTTTTCCGAGAATATAATCGCTTTGCTTCTGCCGCTTTCCTGGCTTCTGTTCCAGAGGTCGGGCGGTGCTAATGTGGCATAAATATTTTCGTTCAATTCTGTATTTTCGAGTATTTTTTTCGCCGCATCGCTTATCATTAAATTGCTCTCACAAAGTTCTCGGTATACGTAGACGTTTCTATCTCCGTCTATTGCAATCCAAAGACACGCAAGCCTGTCAAGTCCATAGTCTATGGTCCTGTATTTTCTCCATTCCTTCGGAATTGGGAAGGGATTGCAGGTGTGCTTCTCATAATCAAATTCAGAGAAATATTGTCCTTCGAACACGTTCCAATCTCCGTAAAGCAGTGCCT
This sequence comes from Clostridia bacterium, assembly GCA_017550115.1. Lineage (GTDB taxonomy): Bacteria > Bacillota > Clostridia > Oscillospirales > CAG-272 > SIG710. Next base: position 11,048 of record JAFYLR010000031.1, read on the forward strand.
TTCTTTGTGATTCCGGAAGAACGAGCAGTCTTTTTTTGTAATCGGGATCTCGCTCGCAGAGAAATATGTTATCGTCTATCTTTGACGGGATGAATACCCTGCGGCTTCCGTCATCGGCGGTAAATACCGTATTGGGAGGAGCGGGATCGACAAAGCGTGATTTTACCCACATGTGACCTACGCCTCCGGGGTTAGTGGAGGATTTTATCTGCTTGGGATTGTTGTTTGCACCTCTTACGCGGGATATGAGGTATGTATACTGAAATTCGGTAAAATGCGTAAGCTCGTCAAAGCGGATAACATCATATTCCGCGCTCTGATATTGAAAAACATCATTTTCGGTTGCGCAATAACCGAAATCAAGTATGCTGCCGTTTTTGAATTTTCCGCTATGCCCGGTTGAATTGTATTTGTAGATCTCACGCGGAAAAAACTCAAGACTGGTGCGTATCAGTGATTTTTCCAACTCGGAAAATGTTCTTCGCAAAATGAGCTGCTTCGACTTAGGATATTTCAACGCATATATAAAAGCGTCTATAATCTGACCGTGCGATTTTCCGCCGCCCGCAGCTCCTCCAAAAAGCACCTCGGTCGCTGTCGCATTCATGAAAAGCTGTTGCTTCTTTGTCACCTGAAAATCATATTGCTTACGCATTTCAATCCTCCTTAAGCGATAGATTTATATCTATACCGCTTTCTTCTATCGTTTCGTAATCCCTGTCCTTGCTCCTGTATCTTCCTTCGAGTAGATATTTCGCAAAGCTCGCATCAAACACCTTGGTAATAGCACCGTCCTCTATGATGTCCGAGATAAAAGCCTTACATTCCTCGTAAGCCTCCGCAAAATCGGGGTGCTTCAAATTTCCGCTTTTATCGCATTCGGTAGCCCACTTTTTAAGCGTCCTTGAGGATAAATTGTTTTCCCGAGCGAATTTTACGAACGTGGGCATTCCCTTTTTTTGAATTTGGGAAGCAACAGAGCTTCGGCTTTCAAAGTATTTTTGAAAATAAGCCAGTAGCTTTTCAGGCATATCATGTGTATATTTATAGTATTTCTTTGCCATTTAATCCCTCTCAAATGTAATGTTATTTCTCTATAAATATTTTACCACTTTTAAAACCTTAAAAACTGCCAACTTTAAGCACAAAAAAAGCCCGAAAAAATCAAGTGTTTATGCTTGTTTTTCGAGCTTTCATTTTTCTTGCGCATTATTCTGTTTACAAATTCGATATATTTTTTATGTGCTTTTTGCGATTATTCGCCTGTGCCATATGCATAATAGCGCTGTTGTGAATTCTAAATATTGTTCTTTGACTGTAGTAATGCTTTTTTTTACGCATTTCGGAAAAACATTTATTCCAAGATAGCCCGAGGATATATCTACATGTTAAAACATCGCGCTCAACAGCGTCCAATTCCGACAGCAATTGATCTAAGAGCTTAAGCTCCTTCTTTTTTGCTTCGCGCTCCCTGCCAAGCGAGAGCACAGTCTTGTTCCGCATATGAGATACATTACAGCATTCCTGCTTGTTTTCGCCAAGTGCTTTCAGTCTTTCTATCTCACAATAAAGCATATCGATATCGCGAGATGTACCTCTGTACAAGCTCAATCTTTTTTTTATGTCAATTGCCTGCTTTGTCATTTTGATGCTCCTTTTTTATTTTTTCTTCAAGAATTATGCGCGCATATGCGCTTGCGCGTGCAAACAGGGGAATTTTAAAAATCTCGGACCGCGCCGAAAAGACTGTCCTCGATAGTCTGAGTACAGTCATCAGCATTTGCGCCTTTTCGCTTGCTATAAGACGGTTTATTTGAGTATATATTCGCCCCTTCGCGGTAATAACGGGCAACGATATAATCCCGCTCTACAAACAGATTATGAAAAGCGAGCGCAGGCTCCGCAAGGCGATATCCTTTATAAAGACCGCTATATGCAGTGTAGTCGCTTGTGTTCTTTGCAAGCTCTGCCACCTTTTTCTGAGAAAGTCTCCCTGTCCTCTCTATCTCTACAGGCTTTTCCATGTTTTTAGATACTCGACAGCGGCGGCTTGCATTTTTCTCTTTAAGAAAGTATCGGGTAATGTCGCTTATACCCTTCTCATCGAACATAAGCGGTGCTATGCGTCGCACGTACCCGAACGGCGCCCAGAGCTCCGCTATCTCTTTATAAGAAACTCCGCCCGTTATCATAATGTGATGGTGATGCCTTCCTCTTTCAACCTTTGCAAAATATTTTACAACATTAACGCCTGCTTTTTTTGCAAGACGGCGGTATCGGCGTATAAAATTGTATTCATTTCGAACAGCTTCCTCCTCACTTGAAGGGAGATGCTCGTCATTATATGTAAGCTCCAGCTTTATATCGTCAGAGGTAAAGTTAGCGTTAGCAAGTCTCGTATAGTACAGTTCAGCATTTTTTTGATTTAAAAGCGCTTGTGTTTCCGAGGAAGGTTTATAACGAGATCTACGAGTTTTTTTATTTACGGCAAAGACCGGGTATATATGAGCCTCTAAATACTCTCCGCATTTGTAAACCTTCTCTCTGTATAAGCAATTCATTTCCCGTTCCCCTTCTCTTTATATAGTGGTCGATAACTTAATAGTAAAAATCCAAGGAATATAAAGACGCGCGTGCGCATGCGCGCGGGGGGCGCTTTTTCTCACACACGTCTTTATTTCCAAATTTTACTATTTAATTTTTAAAGAACATTTTAATTTATATAATATAAATGGTAGTAATAAGTAATAAAAATAAGTAGCAACAATAAGTGGGTATAGTTTTTTGTATTATTTTTCGAGGACAAGACGGTCTGATATGATATGTTTTTCGGCTTGATCCTCATTTTTCCTGTAGTAAAGCGTTATCTTGCGCGGGTATAGGGTGAAGGTTTGATTTTTATAGTTATAGTATCCGTCATAAACTATCGCAGTGCGCCCCTTGTGGTCGAGCTTTTCTATCTGGTATAGGTTTCCTTGCACGTGCTTTTCATTTATGTAACAGTTGATCCTGTTGCTCATAAAGCACCCCGCACCCGCTTTTTCTCGGCGGCGATTTTTGTCATCTCATATAATTCCGAGATCTTTTCAAGAAAACCACTGTCTATAATGTCTTCGGGAAGAATAATACCCTCTAAAAACATTCCGTCCTTTACTGCTATGTACGGGTGACCTAAGATATCGGTTCTTTCGGTCAGCATAAGCCCCGAAGAGTTCTCGAACGGCTTGAGATATTTAGTATTTATATATATGGCTCCATGCGAGGAATTAAAGGCCGCAAGAGTTTTTCCGTTTTCTATAATATGACCAAGAGACTTGCCGAGTGGTCTTTCTCCGCCCTCTGTGTCATCATCCAAAAAGCAAAGAGTGCCCGGAAGCTCGTCAATATTAAAGATATACTTTTCTCTTTTCTCTTCCGGGATGTCGAATATTGTGAATACAATATCCTCGTCGAGTTGCGGCAGCTTAGTAAGCGGGTAGTAAGCCTCTCCGTTACTTATCCATTGCCGCCCGTCACGTCCCGAATAAAGAAAAATCGTTTTATTCGCTTTGCAAATTTGTTCTATTGACTTTATCTTCATTTTTCGGACTCCTCCATGTCATCAATAAACAGCTTATGTGTTCCGTTTAAATAGGCAGTCTCTTCGTCTGACGGGGCGTATCCGAGCAGACCAAGCCATTTATATATAAGCTCAAGACGTTCATTTACTTTATGCGCTGGAAAATCAGCACTATAATATGTGTGACTCTTCTCATCCTTCCTGTCACCAAAAAGCAGATAAATAACTGCCGGGATTAATTTTCTGTTCTGCGAGCGCAAAAGTCTCTCTTCAAAGCGAGCATCATATGACAATTTATCCTCGTCGCTTATTCCGAGAATTTTATCTATTTCATTAGAATTCACTGTGCTATATCTCGATGCAGTAAACGCTGCAGCCCATGCTGCGCCTCTTGCGAGTATTTCTGTATTGTTTTTCGTCATTGTAATATCGCATATATAGTCGCGGCGCAGCTCGTAAAACGTTTCTGCTAATTTATCGAGCTCGGTCTGGCGAGACTTTATAAACTTTTCTCTCTCCATCTGAGCTTTGGTTTTTTTATCCTCTTTAGCTTTTTTTATTTTCGGCGCCTTTTTGTACAGCTTTAATTCCCTTAACCATTCTTCTAACACGTAAAACGCAGCTTCAGCACTTAATTCTGTACTTTCTTCGTAAGTGCAGACATCCACTGTTTCCAAAAAGTCGAATTCCCCCGAATACATATCCGAACGCTTCATTTCTTCTAAGCCAAGCTCTTTTATTCTTTTCTTAAGCGAAGGAAGCCTTTTTTTATATTCCTGTTCCTGCAAGGCTTTTTTGACATTGACATCGAAGTTGTTGGTACCTATATGCTCTAAAACTTCATTTCTTTTTTCAATATCCTCAATCCTCGAAAGCTCGTCCAAATCCTCAAAGGATAACTGCCGAGCGGATACCTCTTCAAGCTTGCTCTGATCTAATTCTGCCATTTTCAAACGACGGCGCACCGTGCTTTCCGAAAATCCTGTTCTTTGGGATATGCTTTGCACACTTTGATTAAAATCAAAGGCTAGCTGATGAAACGCCTGCGCTTGCTCGTACGCTGTCAGATCTCTTCTCTGGACATTCTCGCAAAGCATGGTTGTGTGTTGTTCCTCGGCTGTCATATATGTCACCACGCAGGGAAGCTCTGTTAAACCGGCAAGCTGTGCTGCGGCGTGTCGCCTGTGCCCTATGATAACGGTATATCCCTCTTGACTCGCCCACGGAACGACTGTAAGATTTTGTAATATTCCGTTTGCTTTAATGCTTTCTGCAAGCTCTGTAAGATCTCCCAAATCCTTACGGGGGTTGTCCGGATGCGCATGTAATTGTTCTATCGACAACCATACGATTTTATTTTTTCCACTGTTTTCCATAATTTTTCCCTCTCATTTTGTTTTTTTACTGATTCGAACGTTCGCCGCTTCGATGAATAAGCTCGCAACGTTCAAGCACTATCTCATCTCGGCGCCGTTCGTTGTTGCTTTCGTCGGTCCATTCGACATTCATATTTCTGCCGACGACAAAGACCGTATCGCCGCGTTTATAATACTTACTTATCGCCTCCGCTAAATTTCCGAAAGCGACGCAATTGAAAAAGTCTGTAATAACCGTTCCGTCCCCACGCTTGTAGTCTCTATCAACCGCAAGCCTGAAGCGAACAACTGAGCAATACCCGTCTGATGATAATGACAGCCGCTCACCCTTCAAAGTAATTCTTCCTATATGCTCAGTTCTGCTGTATGCCATTTTTGATTTTTTTATACAATTTAAAATCTCCGAACATCATATCCTCCATTTCTTCGGGTGTTCGGGCTTTATTTACGGCTTCGGCTGCTTCTCGGGGGAAGAATATAAGGACCGTTATGTAAAGTATGATTTTTATAAACGCTTGATATATTTTATAAATTATTTTTTTCATATACCCTCCTCATGCGTCTCCGAGAATAGTGTCAATATCGCCATAGCCCGACGCTATCTCTTCCCATTCTTCTGCATCCTCATTATATTTAGCAACAACGTTCTCGACATAACCCTCATCCGAATCATTTTCGAACAGCGCAACCGGGCCGTGCGTGTCTGTGGCGCCGAATTCAACAGCTGTCCATTTGCCCGTTCTTCCCTTGATTTTAATTTTTTGTGCATTCATCTTGACTTTCTCCTTTTTTTAGTGTATAATATTTATAGACTTTCTCCAAAGTCTTTTGGGCTTACGGTCGTTTTCCCTGACGTCTGTATGCCCTTTTCTTATAATAACATCATCGGATTTTCCAAATCCAAAATTTCGCATAGCCTTTTCATTTCCTCCCAGGTAAAGCATTCTATTCCCCATAGCTTCTTCAAAAAAATAGATCTCTTCATCCCGAGCATTTGCGATAGCTCTCTTTTTGAGAGCTTTTTTCTTTTTCTCGCCCTTAAAAGCCCTTTCCACATCTGCATCCTTCCCTCTCTTTGCTGCTAAATCTTAGTTATAACTAACGTCGGAGTCCTCTTTGAAAGCTCGTCCCTCAGCCTCTCGTTTTCTTGGAATAGCTTGTCATACTCGATTTTTGGCACTACATCAGCCTCGGGAGCTTGCATCAGCACCCTTTTAACGCTTGCCTTATAGGGCAGGTCATCGGGGAGATTGTTAAGTAATTCATCTGTATTTATATATGGCATATTATTACTCCTTCACTTGTATTATTTCGTATAGGGAAGCAGCCTACACTTTCGAGTTGTTCTTTGCTTGCGGCTTAATAAATTATGCTTCCATACCTTGTATAGTGCCAATTATAACTTGTCTGTTGCAAGGTATAGCCTTTATGCTCATAAGTATATGTGTTCTCCACTTAATCACCGCCTTATCAAACCGAATAAACAACACAACAAAAATGTTCAACAGAATATCCAACAGAATTAGTAGAATATGAAATAGACACAACATTTTTGTTATTTATAAAACTATTGACCGCTTTTTCCAATTCGTCTTGATACTCGTTTCTAAAAAACTTTACTTGTTTCACTTCTCCACACCTCTTTCTTTTGGACATTCTTTTGTGCCCTTGTAATGACACCAACTTACAGGCAACGGATAGTAAATATTTTTCAATTCTTCCGTCAACTGTGCCCTGTAACAAGACTTTGGGCAAGACTTCTTGTAGTCAAGACAATGTGTCGCATCGTGGTTCACTTGTCAGCACCTCTTTCTTTTGGCGTGCATAAATCATCTTCAAGCATTTTAATAACATCATTTAGAAAACTCAATTCACGCCCCAAATCGCTCAAAAATTGTCTGCGTTCGGATAAATACGGCTCATCAGGTTTAATTGCTTTTTCAAGTCTGTCATACTGCTTTTGAACAAGTTTTCTTTGGTCTGCAAAATATATCAGCCGTTCTTCCTTGTATGTTATCAGTTTCAATTCAGCCATCACCCCTCACCTCCTCTCCAATTGACAGTATCATACAGTATCATCAGGAAGGGATATTTCAAATATTTGACATAATTCGGGTAGGCAATTGTCGCAAACGGAGCATATCTTTTTCGGCGAAGCTACGGATGTATGACCGAAAGATATATTAGTCAAAATAATCGCTAAAACAATAATAAAACTATACGAAGCAGGTATAATCGAATAATACCAAGTACTCCAACCTTTAATTTTAGTACAAATTGCAAAAACAACATTAAATATAAATAAAATTAAATTTATGATAAAAACAATTTTTGTTATCATTTTTTTCTCCTGTAAAACCAAAATGGTAATATCCATATTGGCAAAGTAAACCAAGCAAAAAACTTGATCGCAAAATCTCCTAAATTTTCAAACCATTCAGCAAACTTTGTGTAAATACCCTCAAAAAAATCAAACATATATCCCACCGCCCTTCGGTTTTATTTGTTTATTTTATTCCACCTTTTTACTGCCGACTTCTTTGTAAATCTTGTTACTTTCTTGTTACAAGCCAAGCACATAATTGTTATCGGAAATGGAAAAATGCCAAACAAATACGGTCTTGAAGCAAAAGGAATGCACCATTGATGTCCACAATTACACGGTTTTACTTTTAGCAATTCTTTTGACATTATTACCTCCTAAACTTTGATGGGCAATAAGAATTATCTATAACATAAGATTTTGACTTTTCAAATTCCGATTTTTCCCGCTCTGCAAACCAACTAAAATCAACCTCATTTAATACAATATTTCTGTTTGTAAACTCAATCTTTGAACAATCCCTTAACAGTCTTGTTGCCCTGCACTCAATCCCTGTTCTAACAATAAAACATTTATAAAATTCATCAAAATCTATAAATCCGTATTGTTTTTTATCTCGCATCGGCTCGAAATATGATACTATATCATACTCATACAAATATGTATCTGCTATTTTTATTCCTGTATTTCTGCATAAAGTATAAGGGTTTATTTCATAGTGCTTAAAATCATCACCAATTATAAATTCTCTGCCGTTTTTATCTTGATAATAATACCCCGCAACTGTCGGCTCTGTTTCATCTTGCCAAAACACGGCTTTCACTTTATATAATTCTGTGTCAAATTCTGCCATTATGCCACCTCCATTCTATCCATAAATGCGATGGCTTTGGCCATATTGTTCTTTAATTCTTCGACTCTTTTTCTGTCAACAACAACCCATTCATTTATGTGAAATTCTTTATAATACAAGATGTAGCCTATAATCTTCTTCATTCTACGCCACCGCCTTTATCGGTTGGGTGATCTAACGCATCAATCCGCTTTTCTGCTTGTTCCAAAATGCGAAAGACAACATCTGCGGCGGCACTTCCTTGTTCTTGATAAGTATTTACTGTGTTTTGTTCAATCGCCTTTGCCAATAAACGCAATATTTCTATTACTTCTTTCATTTTCCCTCATCTTCCTTTCCTTCGCCCTTCATATTCGCAAGAGCTTCTTCAGCTTCCTTTTTTGTGAGGAATACCGTTTCACCTAAATAATAATCATAATTTTTATTGAAACTGTGTATATCGCTTGTGTTGATTACTATTCCTATTTTATCAATTTCAAAATACCAATCGTCAGTCTTTAAAATGCGAGGTGTTAAATCGGGTTTATCTGCGTAAGGGCTATTATAGAGAAAATACAGTGTCGTCCCCACCTTACACGGCAACTCTATTGTGTTTTCGCTCTGCTTGCGGTAGTCTGCGTTGCAAAAGGCTTCAGCAATATAATCGGGCAAAGCTTTTGGCGTTTCGTTGTTTAACCAACTTGTTATACATTTTGACGCAATTCTCGCCATTTCTTCAATCTGCTTCTCTTTGCTCATTTAATCGCCTTCTTTCATATCCGTATCTTGTCAAGAAATAAGTTTTTCGAACCTCGTCATAGGGAAAGAAATCTTCTTCGGTTTCAAAGCCAACATCATTCATTGAGAGGACTTTCATTTTCTGCCCCCCCTGTGCCGAGAATACGGTGTCTCCAACGCTTAATAATTTCTGCACTTTGTTCATCGCCTACTCCTTTTAAAAATTCATCCAGATTTTTTCTGTTCGATGCACCCCCATTTGCGCCGTGGTGAGCTTTTCGGCCGTACGCCATTCTCTCAGCTCGGAGTTGTAGAGGTTATTGTCGTAACCGCTTAATACTATCATTGACCGGCTGTCCTTTAACGCTCGGAGCAGCTCAATATGGTTCTGGTCGCTCATCTCATGGGCGTACATATTTCGTTTCCGTAGGTCCTGCAAGTATGGTGGATCGCAGTAAATGAGGGTGTTGGGATCGTTGTACCTTTGAATGAGAGTCAGAGCATCTGTGTGCTCAATCTGGGCGTTCTTTATACGATCACAGCAAGAGAGGATAATGTCGGGGAGGTTATTCCACATAGTCGCACATCGCGGTCCTCCGTAGGTTTGCACATTGCGCCAGCTGTTCTTGCTACTGTTGCTCGTCCCAAATGATTGGTGATAGCGAACGAGCGTGCGCCGCGCCTGTTCCACAGGGTCACTCACAGGATCGTAACAATATTGAAACTCATCACGCGCAAATGGCGTGAGGTTGATTGCCTTTGCAAGTTCTTCCGGGCGCTCGCGACATACGCGGAACAGGTTAACGATGTTTCCATCAATGTCATTGACCGTTTCGATGTAGGCAGGCTCTTTACGAAAAAACACTGCTCCACTTCCAAAGTATGGCTCCAGATAGACTTTGTGGGGCGGAAAATGTGAAATAATCCAGTCCGAAATACGCCACTTTGAACCAGGATACTTAAGAATTGCGTTCATTGTTTTCTACTATGCTCCTTCCCACAAGCTCATCGAGCGAGACGTTAAGCGCATCAGCTTTCGAGTCGAGCTTTTTTTATAGACTCACCTATTGTAAACACCCTCTCGCCCCCCTTCATTTTCCTTATGCCAGGCTTTGACATTTATCTTCCCCTTTTATCCCGAGGTATTCGTTAAATTTACTCCTGCTGATGAAGTAAGTATACTTGTTGCGCGATACCTGCACTGCCGTACCGAACGGGAGCACCCCTCTCTGCAACCCCACACGAACAAATTGTGGCGATACGCCCATTGTGGCTGCCGCCTCGGATACGCTTACCTTGAATTCCTTCGCCGCCATTTATGCTCTCCTCCTCTTCATATTCTGTCGCATTTGATATGATACGTAATCTATCATAACTCGTGACTCTGCCCGCGCCATCTTCTCGGCAGCGAGCTTCCCTGCGTTTGCTCTCTCCGCGTCGGCGTATTCCTTGCATCTCGAATGACACCCGACATATCGCTTATTGCATCCATTGCACGGTCTATCCTTGTTTGACATTGCTTAACCCTCGTCTTTGATTTCCAAATAAGTTTTCATTTGCGCTCTCTCCCGTTTCGCACTTTGCCGCCCTTGCAATCTCATCAACGCTACACCCAAGCAGCTTTGCCAGAAGTGTTGCCTGCTGCAAGCTCAACTCACCAACGCCACAGCATATCTGACTAATTCTTGTTTGATGCACTCCGAGATAATCGGCCGCGCATTGCTGTGTTACGCCTTGTTGTTTCATAAGTTGTTTCAAACTCATATTTTTTCAAACCTCCACTCACTAAAAATCAATATCGCATTTTTTCTTCCGCGTCTTTGATTTCCAAGATTTCTTTAATTGCCTCTACAACTTTGGGGGCATTTCTCCGTCCTACAAGTATTTTGTACATATACCCACCGTCCATAAAAAGCCCCGTCTTTTCGGTCACGGCTTCCTCAAGCCATTTTTGGTCTCTTCCGATTTGTAGAAGTTTAGTCTTTACACACAAACCGAAGTCCGTATATTTGGACAAATTCACTAAAAAACACCTTCCTTTCATTTTTCTCTTGACAAGTACGCAATTGTGTACTATAATGGAAGTACCACCAACCAGCAAAATACCCAACCGAGTACTATCGTGTCTATATTATAGTACTCATTTGAGTATTTGTCAATAACAAAATTACTGTTTTGAGTAATTTCGGCACATTATACAAAAAAAGGAGTACTTATATGAGTAATTTGTATAAAAATATAGCGACTCTATGTGAAGAAAAAGGTATTAAGGGAGCGAAGCTATGCAACGACATCGGCATGAGTAAAGGTATACTAACTGATTTGAAAATGGGAAGAAAGAAAAGTGTTAATGCGGAAACCGCTCAAAAAATTGCTTCCTATTTTGGTGTATCTGTGGGATATCTATTAGGAGAGGAAGAAAAAGAAAAAAGCCCATCAAACGATGGACTTTCCGAGGGTAAAAAGGCACTTATTGATTTTGCAATGACGGTTCCTGATGAGAAGGCGGAGATTGTTCTGCGAGTAATGAAGTCAATCTTGGCAGAGATCTGACGAGCTTGGCAACTTCCTCTTCGGTGAGGGAGCAAATGAAATTGAGTAATTCGGTCTTGGCGTCCATAGTAAAAAACCTTTCAAGTGTTGTTGTTATGATAAAGATAACATAAATGTAACTGCGAATGGGTACAAATCTTGTCGTTTTTTCTGATTAAATTATAATACCGAATTTGGCAAAAATCAACAAGTAAATTTACGGAAATCGGTGGTAAATTTACGGAGCAATGCCGAAAAATTGCGGAATGATACCGAAAAAATACGGAGTTTGGAGAAAAATAGTGTATAGAGATAGAATTCGAGAAATAATGAAAGAAAAAGGAATAAGCAAAAAACAAATGGAGGCCGAAAGCGGAGTCTCTGTAGATACCTTGCAAAGAATCATGTCTCCTGACAATCCTGATAAAGACTCTCCTACGGTTAAAACCATAGAACATATATGTAGGGTGCTCGGCATTGAAATATGGGAGTTGTTCTATGTGGGCGACAAAAGCCTCGTTGGTCTTCAAGCGGAGTTGACCGCCTTGCGTGAAGAACGTGACATGCTTCTCGTAGATAATGCCGCGATGAAGATTCGCGCAGAAACGCTTCGCGATGAAGTTGATAGACTTAAAGACGAGATGCTTGACACATTTAGATTCGTTAGGAACGAAATTACAAAAAAATAAGAGGAGCTCCCAGTTCGCATATTCGGCAAGGTCGTAGAGCTCAGAGCTAAATTTTAATTTTTAGGAGTTTAAACATGACTTTTTTCTTTGTTTTCTTGATGTTTCTTTTCTTCGTTTTGATCATCAAACTCATGAAAAACGATACTACAAAAGAGCCCATAAAACCGCCACAAACGCCCCCAGATATTAATGATACAGCTGAAGAAAATGAATATTTGAAAGATATTTTTGAACTGTTCTTAACTTATTACAACAAATTTACTAAATATGATGTTATAAAAAACAGTTCATTTTATAAACAAATTATATGCGCTTATTTATATTCCCACATAGCATCATTTTTGATAGTTGTTTATCATGAGCAGTCGACAATCACAGAAAATATATCAAGCAGACTGACATCTACTATAAATCATATTTTTTTAAATGGCGAAGGCATCCCCATTCTTATAGAATGTGTAAGTTTAAATATGAGCATCTTGAACAGAACAATGAGACCAAGAGCAGTTTGGGATGTTACAGATATAAAAGGTCATAAACTAAACGATCATATCGAGACCTTGGATTCTTTTCTCTTGCTCGGTGATTTAATATATAGTCCGGATTTAATATATGATTATGAAAATAGCAATTCATATTCGGCTGATTTTAACGAAAAACTAACATTTTCCGAAAAAATGTTTGAAATTTTGGATTTGCACCACGAATTTCTTGAAAAATTGGTCGAAATTTTTGACTTAAGTGAAAATCTGAAGGAGTGATTTTTATGAAGCAACGCCCGGACGGACGATAGCAAGCAATAATAGTATAAGTAAGCGATTAAGAGTAGGAGAGGCAAGCAATGAGATTACCAAACGGATACGGCAACGTATCAAAGCTATCTGGCAAGCGTAGAAAGCCCTACAGGGTACGCAAAACAGTAGGGTGGGATGTGGATGCCGCTACAGGAAAAAGCACACAGAAATACGTCACAATCGGATACTATGAAACACGTCAGCTCGCACTGCAAGCATTAGCCGACTACAACAAAAACCCCTACGATCTGGATGCGGCAAACATCACGTTCGCAGAGGTTTATGAAAAATGGTCAGCGCGTAAGTTTGAAGAAATAAGCGCATCAAATATTGCGGGATATAAAGCTTCGTATAAATTGTGTGAGCCTATATATAACAAGGCTTTTTCCGAGTTGAAGCTATCACATTTACAGGGCATTGTGGATAATTCGGGCAAAAACTTCCCGACATTAAAAAAACTAAAAATACTATTCAACCAATTATTTGACTATGCCATAGCTAATGAGATTATTTCAAGGGACAAAAATATAGTCGAATATGTTGAAGTCGGTACGCAAGAAAAAAGCACATTGCACTATCGTTTCAATGCCGCAGAGCTTGACACCTTATGGCGTTGGGCGAGCGGAAATGAATACGTGCAAGTCATTTTGATGCTCATTTATTCCGGAGTAAGACCGGGAGAGCTATTTGCCACAAAATGCGCCAATGTAAATTTGGAAGAAAAATCATTTACCATTGAAAAAGGCAAAACGGTGAACGCTGCACGTAAAGTCCCGATCCACGATAGCACTCTTCCCTTCTTCGAGCATTGGATGAACAAGGGGAATGAATATCTCATCACAAATTTGAGTGGCAAAAAATTCAACTTCGACACAGCCCACGGAGTATATACCGATTCGTTTTGGACTCCACTCCTCAAAGATATGGGGATACTCGAATACAAAAACGCGGACGGAAAAATCACAAATCATCTCCCCGACGATACGCGCCACACCTTCACATCAATGTGGAAAGAAAAGAAGCTTGACGAAGCAATGCGAAGAAAGATACAAGGCCATTCCGGCAAAGGCATCGGAGAGATCGTTTACACCCACTTTGAATTTGAAAAATTAAGAGAAGAACTAAACCAGCTATAATCGCTTTGTGTCATGTGCGTGTCATACGTGTGTCATATAGCCAAAATTTCACACGCTTTTAAACACACGTAAAACACAAAAACCCCCTGTAAACACTTGATTTACAGGGGATTTGATTTTTATTGGATTTATCTCTTCGAGAACTAAAAAAACCTGTATTTAGCCACTTTTTCAGCTTTTTGTGTCATATAAGTGACATATATTTTGAATCGTTTACACGGAAATTGGATAATTTTTCAGATAACTGAGGTCGCCTTAGATGTATTTTAAATAAAAAAAGACCGAGGGGGGGGGTTACTCCTCGGTCTTGTTCATTGAGTTGAGCTTGTCCACTATAAGCTGTTCAACGTAAGTCGGTGGTTTACGTCTGCCCGTCTCCCACTCTTCGATGGTGCGTTTGGGAATGCCGAGCAGATCGGACATCGCTTGTTGAGTAAGATGCGCTTTGATACGTGCTTCTTTAAGGGTCATCACACGCGCGGCTCCTTGTGCCAATGAATGATGCAGCCGTACTCTCCTGCGCGATAGATTGTGAAGTGACGATAACCGCCGTGCTCTCTCAATTTGAGAGCAAGTCCGCTATCATCGTAGATTGTGAGCCAAACCTCGCCGTCAAACACCGCACGGTAGTGTTCACCTATAACCACGTTACCTTCGCACAGATACGCATAATAAGCAGCATCGCCACCAAAGCGCAGGTCAAACACGCCACCAACCGTTCTTACGGTAAGTGCGGATATGTCGCTATCGCCTATGAACACGCTTTCGAACTCCTTGTAGCTTTTTGCTTCGCCGTCGTCTATTGCGAACTCCGATATAATGCAGTAATAGTTAGGGTGCGACGTAATAACGCCGCCGCGAGTGTTAACGAATTCTATTATTCTGTCCTTATCGCCCGAGCTTGTGTAGAAGAATCTAATCGTTGTGTCGTTATCGCGCATAAAGTCAACGTCGGGAAGCATAGTCTTGATATCGTTTGTGAGTTGTATGAATGTCATTTTCTTAATGTTTGTCTCCTTTTAAAAAGTTGTGTTCGGTTTGCCTTGTGACACTATTATACCACGCATTGAGCGGTTTGTCAATAGGTTTTTTGAATTTTTTACTTTTTTTGAAAAATAACAAGCCCGCCACTCATTGCGCGACAGGCTTGTACTCCTCTTCAGCTTAAACCTCAGCCAAAGAGATGCGAATGTAATAAAGGACACCCTTTCGGATGCCCCTTGTGGTTACATTGACAGGACATGGCGCACCATTGCCACCTTTTCTGCAAAATGCTTGATACAGTTTTCCCAAGCTTTTTCCTCTTCTTCAGTGAGCGTGTATACCTTATTAAGCTCCTCGATATCTTCCGTGTAAAGCTCATACAGTATATTTGCGTGTTTTAGTTCATCGTGCGCCATCTCTTTAAATTTGTTCGCATGACCGAGATTGCCTCTTGCCTTGCACTTGATATACTTTTCTGCGTATTCAAATGCGCCGTCAAGCTCTTCGCAGATTTCCTCTATCTTTTCGTGAATCATCTTCATATTACCCCTCCGTTATAAATCGGTGCAACTCGTCTACGTCCGACGGATAGAACGTGAAGTTGCCGAACATAGGCAATGCAAAGCTTAACTTCCCCTTTGCCTCGATCTGTGCCTTGATATCTCGCATCAGACCGTCTATGTCAACCATACCCGATTCGTTAATAATACCAAAAGTGCGTACAAACGGATTGCCCGCTAATGTCGCCTTGAGTGTGTTTGTGTCACCTATAATTCGAGACACCGCTATTCGTGCAAGCATTTCCTGCCAATCGTTCATTCTCGTGAATACGTTTGCGTTAAGGTATCGTATGACACCATTTATCGCTCTATCAAATTCTATCATCGTTTTCACCTCTTAATTGAGGCGGTTTTTAAGCCGCCTCTTTTGTTGTTATGCGCCTGTGGTTGCCGTAGGAGCCGTCCAAGAGTTGTACTGAGGCATGGGAACAGGGCAAATATTTTCTGCTGAAATAACCGTTTTTGTGAGAGCCATAAGCTGTGCGATCTGCCCCTGTATGCAAGAAACCGCGCCGTTCAATGTGGCATTATATACAGCCTGCTGCGCATTCTGCGCCTCGATTACGCCTATCTTTGTGTTAAGTCTTTCATATACATCGGCGATTTTCTGGTCGGTGTATATTGTACTTTCAAGGTGTGATATCCTGCTATCTCTGTCGGCAATCTCTCTTGTAAGAGCCGCCTCCTTGCTTGTTACACAACCATCGCCACAACGATGTTCCGCGTTGTTTATCAGATTGTTCATTGCGGAGAAGTAATAAGCCAAAACAGCCGCATCACCGCCATTTCCGTTGTCGCACGTGGTCTTTGCGCCGCCACCGAGAATGCCGCCAAGATTGTTCAATATGCCTGTAGCACCCGCCGTGCCTATGCTGCCCAACACTGTGTTGAGAGCCGCCCAACCTTTACTTGAATACTTGTTTTCTACATCCATAAATTAAATACCTTCTTTCTTTTATTTTTTTGATCGAAGCGTTAGCCAAATCGCGCGCATTTTGCTTCCGTCTTCACCATTATGATAAAAGAAAAAAGACAGTATCTCAAGCAACTGAAAAACTGCCTTTTGTATTACTATTTGTGCGCCCAATCATATACCGAAAGTATACTGAATAGATGGAGTTTCTTTCCCTTCCTCAAGGTGTTTCAAAACGAGGTGCAAATTGGGATAAATTATCTTTTTTAGCCCCTGCGGAGACAAGTGGAAGGGGTCTATCATCTCGTCAACGGAAAGACCGTCAAACAGATATGTTTCAATAACCTTGCGGTTTCTCAGGCCGTCCCTACCTATGATCCACTCGTCTATAACGTCTTGGATCTCACTCCTCGGATGTGCATTCGTTATTCTGTCCCTCAGCTGTTCCATTTTTATTCTCCTGTTTATTAAAATCGTTGGAATGCCATGCAATGCACTCCTCAAGCAGATATGTTCTCGTTTCAGCGCATTCAACGTGACCGTCTACGATATTATAATAGCCGTTCTGATAGCCTTTAACGCCGTTGAGGATTATGCAGAACACCTTCAT
This sequence comes from Clostridia bacterium, assembly GCA_017550115.1. GTDB lineage: Bacteria > Bacillota > Clostridia > Oscillospirales > CAG-272 > SIG710. The sequence continues at coordinate 28,094 of JAFYLR010000031.1, forward strand.
CATACAAGCGGTTACGGTTGCAAATGAAAGGTCTTGTATTACTTCTATAACCATTGACGCGGCAAAGAAGGTTGATATAAGTGTTGGGACGAGGAAGGAAAGGTCTTTTATTCGTTCAGCCCGTGCTGTAGAGAGCCTTAGCTTAATTTGCTTTTCGTCCTCGACCGCAAATATCAAGTTATCTTGGCTTATTACGATAGGCTTGAGCTTATTCGCCCTATTTATAACACTTCGAACCGCTTTCGGGGTATCAGTGGGCAATTCGTCCATCATATAATTTTCGGCATACTCGTCGTAAGAAATTCCCACCTGTGCAAGCAGCGCATTACGGCGCCGTATGAGGTCTTGTTCCGCATAATCGGTGCAGAATTTCATCAGACCGCGCATACCGACTTTAGCTTGACATTCACGTGATACACTCTTATGCTCTGCAATGGCATTTTTATAGCGTTCCTCGCGCATTCCCTCACGGGTACCCATATGCTTAGTCGAGTAATATTCAACGACACAGCAGAAAAATAGCACAACGAGCGATGGCGAGAAAGCCGCAGTTATCGCAAAACCGCCATCAAGATCGGTGAAGAATACCATTGCGGCTACTACTATAGCGAGGAATGCAACTATAAGAGAGCTGTTTGCGGCTATGCCTTTTGCAGCCTTTTTTATGCCAAGATTAAAGTCGGGGATTGTGAAGTCTGCGCTTGTGTTCTTGTCATCCATTAATTTACACCTTCTTTATGCTTTAAATGCTTCTCGATGCGGAATATACATCCTCCGAGAAGGTTTGAGAGAAGCCCTATAAATGCCACCGTCTCTACACCTTTAGCGAGCTTGCTAAACACCGTGACAAGCACGTAAATTACAAGCCATATTACCCAAGATGCAGGCGTACCCTTAAAGTACGCCTTTAGCTGTTTGATGAACGGGAGACAGCATAGGAGTATCAATATCGCAGAGAATGCTGATACGGCTGTTTCGGTCTGCTTAAACCACAACGGGAAGTATTCAAGCGTTGTGATAATGGGAGGTGCTACGCACACGGCAAGACCGAGCGAGTGGAGTATGAAAATTTTATGAGACAGCTTCATCGTGAGTCACCGCCTTGCTATCAGCCGAGCCTTTCGCAATAGTCGCCTTTGAGGACTCATAGAAGGTGGCAATTTTGTCCTTCATATACTGCGGAACATTAGTGCACATCAAGAGCTGATAAAGCATTTCGCAAGTGAGCATATCGCGTGCGTTTGACTCTTCGATCTTTTTCTCCAGGAGCTTTTTTTCCTCTTGCTCTAATTCAAAGAGCTTTTGAAGATCGCTAAATTTTTTCTCCATTTTCTCGCATCCGTCTATCGCTCTGTCCATGCGCTCAATTACAGGCTTTGTCTTTTCGTCGAGCGAGGAAACGTTGGTTTCTATGTTTTTCTTGAAAGCGTTAAGTATTTCAACGAGTGAGCTGAAGCCCTTCGAGATTATGGGAAGCAAGCCCTTCTTTTGCAAAAATATAAGTACTGTGGTCAATATGATAGTCGCTATAGACGCTATCTCCGAAAGGTATTTCTCGACAAACGCCTTGACCGTCTCGGCTATAAGCGTTTCCGTTTCTGCATCATCGGTAATCACATCATCGAGAGGCACGCTATCTGTCGGAACAGCCGTAGTCAATGCTACGTTGCCAACTTCTGATGCTATCTCCTCGGCACTGATTGAGATTACCATGCAAGTTAGGAGCGCTGACAAGATTAAAGTAAGAATAATTATTTTTTTCATTTTTAGTTACCGAAAAGCGAATATCCGCTTATTTTCCTTTCGTGTTCGTTTACTTGTTTTTTGAGGTCTGATACCTCTTTGACGAGGATTTCAACCGTTTCCTTGAGTGGAATAATTACCTTGCGCAAGTGAGTGGAATCTATAGTTGCCATCTTCGCATCACTTACCACGACATGCTCATACGCACGGTATATCTTATCACCGCTTATCACCTTGACTTCATAGTCACCTGTGGGGAGTGTTCCTATCGTAGCTACGCCGTTCTTTATAGGGAATACCCTGTCGCCGATGTGTATATACCCGTCACTTTCAACTTTGATGTTGAGTGAATGAACGCTCTTGCGCTCGGTGAATATTGCCGTACCGTCATTAAATAATTTAAGCTTCATTTGTATCCTCCTCTGTATCCTCCTCGGCTCGTATTTTTTCATATTCTTCAACGGTAACGAGTTCGTAATCATCAATACTCATATTTGGCGCAAGATATACCGTGCTAACATATCTACCGTCCTTATGGTACATATATCCGCTTGGAGCGGTATGTTTATCAAGTTTGATTTCATGGTTCATCATAATTCACTCCTTATACTGTCTCAACAGTCCATCCGTTTTTGTTGGCAACAGATACCTTTCCTTTCCACTCGCTATCGGTATATGCATTATCAACCGCCGTAGCATTGAATGTTACAGTTTTTGAAGTGGACGGAAGGCTTCCTGTATATATGTTGTAGTCTGTACCTATGGTAAGCGTATTTTTGTTACTATCTATTACATCAACAATTTGGAAAAATCCCGAATTTTCATACATTGCAAAGTTTGTTGTTATAAACTCGCCGTTTTTATTGAAAAAGTTCGTTGTATTGATGCTCCCTGTATTATCGCCTTCGATATAAATGATAGAACAATTTTCGGGATTTGTGATTCCCTCGTTAAGCACTACCTTAATTTTGGTGGGATATCCCGTTTTCTCAGTCCAAGCTATATCCGTTGTCTCAGTCCAAACTGTAAAGTCTTTTAAGTGGTCGAATATGTTGTCTATGCTCTCTCGGACAAGAGGGCAAGCAGATATGTTTAGGTCTTTACCTATAACACCCTCGAATTTGATGTCTTCTAAACTGGTGCATTTATTAAACATAGGTGGTGAAGATTGAAAACCAATCGTTTCGTCAACAATTAGTTTTCTTATTGTCTTAAGTTTGATAGCACCACTAAATAAACCATTTTTTTGGCTTCCGTTAGAACTTATTAAATCTATTGTTACCTTTGTATCCGTTATAGTTGTATTTGACATAAACAAACCATTACAAGCTGAAGGACTTATTATGTATTTTGGGTTATATGTATTATTGTTCCATCCGCCATATGCAAATGCGTACGAGTAATCTGTTCTTTTTCCATAATTCTGAAACGCATCCCAAAATCTGTCATACTCTGCCTGTTTTCCTGCATCGTACACCTTCTGTTCGTTCTCGGCTATGATGACATTATTCGCAGAAACAACTTGCTCCTTATCTGCTATATTCATTTGCCATCACCGCCTATCAATTGATTTTGTATTGCAATAATAGCCTTTTGCTCCTCAATAATTGCATCAAGAGCCTTCTCTACATCGCCGAACCTATTGTCTATTGTGTCAATTAAGTCGTTGACAGGTATATGAATTTTGTCTCCATTGGCTAATGTGAGTACAATGGCTTCTTTGTTTTCTGTATCATCGTACTCTCCGCTACTTACAATAAGCTCAAGCGGAAGTTCTATTTTTTTTTCTTTTCCCCCATTATAGACAAAGGTAAGGTCTCCGCTCTGGGCATCATAAGACACTTCTTTAATGGCACTATTCAGTTTTCCGGAAACATCATCGCTGAGCTTATTTTCAGTTACATTTTTATCTGCAATCTTTTCTTCTGTAACAGAACTATTTGCAATCTTTTCTGCGGTGACTGCTTTGTCTTCGAGCTTCGCCTCTGTCACTGCACCGTCTGCGAGTTTGCTTGTGGCGACAGCTCTGTCTGCGAGCTTGTCCGTGGTGACCGCTTTGTCAACTATCCTTTTGCTTGTTACACTCATGTCGAAATTATGTTGTTCTAATTCCTCACCATTTTTATTTAGAAGGTGAATTAAAAAAATTCCGGTTTCAGTGAGAGTCATTGACGCAGAGGCGACATATTGGGTTTGCATGGCACTGTTTATATTACTCAAAGCAGTATTGAGCGTTACCGGTGTGGAAATTCCGTTATCGGTAATGAGTATATCGCTCAATCCATCAGCCGCAAAAATCATCGAAAACAATTCAGCAAGCGAATATTCTTTGTCGACGTGCTTGAATTTCATCGTTTTGGCAACTGCACCGCCCGCCGCCATTCCATCGATAATCTCGTTGAGCTTGTCAATAGCGAGGATTGACAATGCCTCTAACCTCGCCTTTAGTTCCTGCGCAGAATACGTCTGATCGCGGTAAAGGCCTTTGCTATTCGGACGAGTGGGAAGATTTGAGATTTTATTACTGTCGATTTTGGTTTGTTTTATTTTTTCTATCATTTATTTTTCACATCCCCTGCTATAATATATCGGTAGGTCAAGGAGTATAACCCAAACGGGCGATTTGCTCTTTCGCTCTTAAACATATACTGCTTTTCTACCCATTTTTTTGTTTTTTCTTTAATTGCCAAAATGCCGCTGTCTGATGTCAGCAATCCGAGGTTTTCAAAGTCAATATCTCCAAATGCGGTAACGCTGTTAGATTGGCTTGTAAGCAACGTAGTCGCCTGTCGATCTGTGGTAGCATACACCTCAAATGACGATTGCGGGAACGCCTTCAAGCGCAATACCGTGCCTCTCTTTACCGTAGTCTTGGTGTAATGCGGAACGCCCGCATTTTCCATAGCAAACACAGCTACGGCATCATATGCGTGTCCCGAGTTGTTATACCACTCAACAGGAATACGGCTTTTATCAGGCTCTTCCTCGTCTGTGCCTCGCTTATCATTGTTCAGACAGAGGAGCCTCCCGTTTTTTGTGCCAAAAAGCAGAACGTCCTCTACGGCACATATCTCGCACGCCATATCGGGCATGCCGTTCTCCATTTCGCTGTAGCTTTCAACAAGATATTTTTCCAAACCTTGTTCAACATAATATACGGTATAATTGGTTGGGATGTCATCAACAGTCTCGTTAAATGATATGCTTTTTACAAGGTCATTTTCTCCGTTTTTGTCCTCATCTATATAACGGACTCTCCTGTCCTCTGAGTCGCTTATACCTATGCTATTAGACTCGCAGAATTTGGCTATTTCGGGTGGCATATAATCCGCAAGGAAATACTTCTTATTATCGCCGTCATATCCGCAAACATCGGCGACATAGTACCATTCGTATTCCATAGCTCCGCCTATGCCCTCAAACGCCTGTCGGGAGTCAGCGAGGAACATTTTACCGTTGATAAGAATACACAGATAGCCTTCCCATTCTGCCGCCCGTGCTGATGCAAGCTCCGAATGCAGCATAAGACCGTCTATGTTGGTGCTTCTGTGCTGGATTGTGCGCTCAAGGTTGACTGTTTGCTTTGCAATAGCCTCCAAGCCTTGATTAGACATAAAAACGCAGTCATCGCGGAAATTTACCGCCATACCGACACAGCCAAGCCCCGCAAGACCTTCAACCGAGGGATATATTCTCGGAGTCAAATCGTTGCCACCGTCAGCTCCTGTATGATAGTAAATAGAGCCGTCCTGCATAGTGTTGCCCTTCAGCACCATAAGAGTGGACGCATTCGACATCATGGCGACATTGGGAGTGTTACCCATGCCATCGTCAAACCAGTTAAGAACACCTACGTAAGTTGGATTATTGTGTCCTGTCAAATCACGCTGTGTGTAGAAAACCGTGTTCGGCAAATCGGGGTTTCCGGTAAAGAATATTCGGTCATCAAAGGTGCAACAAACAGTGCAATGCTTGATCGCCTTAAGCGCATCCCCTTTGTAGTTTTCGTGAGCCGTTATCGCATCTTTGGTTGTTCCCGTAGCCTCTTCCGAAGTGGTGAAAACGGACGGATAAGCCTCGCCGTTAATTTCTACAGTGCCGTTTACTTCTGTTTCGCCGCCCAGTTCAACGTATGCACCCCCGCCACTCTCATCGAATCCCTCCTTATAGCACAAGTGATAAAACTCTACGGCAATCACATATTTCTTACCCCCGATAAATCTATATATCGGATAATATAACGTGTATTTTGTGTCAACTGACGGATTCTCAGGCTCTTCGGGCTTTGATGAATACTCCTGTATTTCTCCACCGTTAATACGCACAGAGGTAACATTTTCACAAGGTGTCCGGATATAAACGCGGTTTTTAGGGTTGTCCTCTACCTCGGTGGTCATATTAGGCACTCCCGACATGAATTTTGACTCATAAGATATTATTTCAATATTATCTTCTATGCCGTAATCTCCCTTATTGGCGGTTAACTTATCATAGATATTTGACGGAGCATATATCGTTTTTAAATTGGTGCAGTCATCGAATAGTTTTTTTCCTGTTGTTACTTCAATAAAAGCTTCCAAATGATAAGGAAGATAGGCGATCTCGATAGCCGTGTCGGCGAAGAAATCAGCAGAAAGCTCGGTTATATTGTTGCTGAGTAATACCGTTTTAAGGTTAGAGCAGCCTGCCAATGTTCCTGTAACCTTCGTAACATTGTCTTTCATCGTCACACTCGTCAAGAGAGAGCGGCGGTTTGCTTCATTGTTGCTTTCGCCGACATCGAGATATGCATCATCGATGTTACTGTAAAATTCGTATTGATAAATCCCGTTTTCGTCAGTTACTTCAACATTGTCTTTTCTCGCTTTTAGTTTTTTGATTGTTATAGTTTCATTTTTGTCTAAGTGGAATGTGGGACGCTTAAAAACGTCGGCATTATCGTATCCAAGAGCTGTTTTTGATTTAACACGGTAATATCGGGGAGATCTCTTATAGCACGTTTCCCAATCTATCTTTACCTGGTTGAAATCTATCTCGACAGTGTCATTGTCTTCTCTTGCAGTGAACGAAAACGAGCGAAAATTGTTGTCTGCATCAATTTGTCCGCAAAGACATCTATAATATTTTCCGAAATAATAGTAATCTGCCTTGTGTGATATAACAGGGCAAATCAAAGCACCGCTATATTCTTTTTTTTCGGGTATGTCAGTGTTTAATTCTAATGTTTCCAAACTGGACTTTTCTATAAATTTGCTCGTCAGCATATTCCGCTGCTCATATTCTGCTTTATTTAAAAAAGTTGTAGGAACATATGCTGTGTCATTGTCTACATGCTCAGCCTTAAGGATTTTATTCCCGGTATCATCCTCATCCTCATACACAGTTATGTAATTCTCCCCGTCAATGAGGCAAAGCCTATTGTTATATACAAAAGAAGAGCTTTTAGCTTTTTTCATTGTTATGCCCGAAAACTCCGCAGGTGAATCGGTGCTTAACTCATCACGCTTGTTTTTGTCAAAATAATATAGCTTTTCGCCCGCGTGAACTATGATATACACCTCGCCCGATGTCACCTTATAGGTATGCATTCCGTAAACCGTGCCGCCAAGCCCAGAGCATAGCGTGCGCGCCCCCGGAAACGTCTCTATAGCGACTCCTTGTCCCGATCTGTAATCCTTATACATATTCTGGACAAATGAGAAGCGATTAAGAGCGACGTTTGAAGCCTCGCTCGTTGTGTCTATGCCTCGGAAATTTGACATATAGCGGGAATATTCTTTCTGATTGCTCATAAGCCACTCCTCACCAATTATTTACGCTCTCGTATGCAATAGGATTCAAGTCCCTGTGCTTTGCCGATATCAGCGCAATCTCCTCGTTGTAAAGCCCCTTGTAATACTGCGCACGGTCTGCGTTATCATCAAGCCACACATAGCTCGCTATAAGGAGCTTCAGCGCGCCTATATACTCATCGGGCAGGTCAACGTCATCTTCATTATCATTTACTGTGTATTCGTGAATTTTCGGCGTATAGGTCAACTCTATATCGCCCGCCGTATCTCTCGGTACGGATAAGCATCCATCCTCAATGCGGAAGTCGGTCAAGGTGTTTCCGCCGCTCCACTTCGGTCGCTCGAACAGCGTCGAAAAATCGGGGAATATTCTGCCGAGCGAGTAAGCTATATACTTTCCGGGTGCGGGGATATCCTCCGTTTTTGCAGAAGCTATATCACCGTAAATTGCCACAGCCTTGACCTTGCAAAGCGTTTCTGTCTTTATGTCAATTACAAGCTTGGCGGGAAACATACCGTTGTTGTCCCTGCAAAAGCCCCTTATCGTCTGATACGCATAAGGACTGTCAAACGTCACGTCCGGAACACCGGATATGCTCTTTTCCCCATCTTTGAATGTAATGTTACCCTTGCCCGATATCTCAATGTAAAATGCCTTCGCCCCCTCGGCTTCATATGACAAACCCTCGCCGCTGTACAGTATTTTGTCGGTATCAGCAACGAGGGATGCAGGAGGATAGTGTGCGAGGAGAGACATCTTCTTTCTCGGCACAATACGGTAAACATCGTGCAACGCCGTGTTAAGCGCAGGAAAAAAAGTCTCTTCCTCGTCTATATCATTTTCAAAGCCAAGCAGGGCAACGGCATTATAAAGCTCATTTACCTTCATTTAGCCGCCTCCCTTTAAAATTAGAGCTGTGTTGCGCCCGTTACCTCAGATGCAGAGTCAACAGCGAGCAGGATGTGCTTATAAGTGCCGAAGCCTACGCCGAATCGGCATCTACCGTTCCACATATAGTTACCTGTGTGGTTGTCCTCCCAGTTACGGATCGTAAGGGGGACACGGTTGAAGAACATGTTTCCGCAGAGGTTCTTGTTTGCCTCGCTCGACATGATCATTACGCGGTCGGTGGTGGTCTGCCAGTCGGGCATTACAACGATAGTCCAGTTACCGTACTGGATGTTGATATCGTTATAACCGTTACCGAGCGCACCGTCAGAGCCGCATACCTTCTTAGCAATGGTTTCCGCTAAAGGTCTGTTACCGGGAAGGATTATTGTGTCGGCGGTATAGCCGAGGATCTCTCCGTTCTCGTCCTTCATGTTACGGATCTTATTCGCAAGCTCACCGAGTGCCGCTTCAAATGCTTCGGTACTTGCCTTTCTCGAATCGGTTGCACCCGAAGAGAAAATGTCACCGTAGAAGTAGTTCGATTGTGTGCCGTGAGACTTCTTTCCGCCCCACTTGTGACCGTTTGCAAAAAGGGGAAGATCATCAGGCGCGGTAAGGTCGAGATTTGCCTTTGCAAAAATGCCGCTCTTGTTTGTGCCGTTTATAAGCGCGTATTCGCAGATTTTATTCATTGTCTTGTAGTAAGCGCGGGTGAAGTTTTCCGCTCTGCGCTTAGCGTCAGCCGCTATGCCGTAGTTTGCATCCTCCATCATCTGCGCGGTGATGGTGAATTCCTTCATGAACTGGATATGCTCGATAAACTTCTTATAGGTCTCCTGCATATCGTCATTTTCCGCGCCTGCGCCCTCTTCGGCTGCGGCGAATACGTCAAATTCGTTCTGACCTATAATGGTCTCGCCGAATTTCTTGGATTTCTCCACATTGAAAAGCCAGTCTCTGATGCCGCCCTTCTTGGTCTGAACATCGCTTTCATGCTCGATAACCATCTTGATAGGCGTTTCGAGCTTGCCTATCTGTGCGTTATTAAATCCGCTGGATTTTGAATATACTATCATTTCTTATCTCTCCTTTATTACTTGAACTGTACAAGGCACTTATCGCCTGTAGCGGAAGCTCCGCACTTGTCGAAAATGGTTGCCACACCGCTGGCGGTTGTTGCCGTGATCTGTAAGCCGTCCGTGCCAAGTGTTACCTTGTCCCCGGCATTTACCGATCCGGGAGCGGCACTGAACGGGACTTCGAATATCATATCAGCCGAGATAGGCTCAGCTGTGATAGGTCTGTTATTGCTTGAAGGAGCATTATAATCCTCTCCGCAAATGTGTGTAGGCATTGTGGTAGCACCGCACTTTGTAAGCTTTCCGCCGTTAAGCACAAGTGCTTCGCCAAAGGAATAGCTTTCGCCCGGGGTTGTGGGGAGCTTCACAGGCTCGCCCTGGTTGATTCTTCCGTTTAAAATTTTTACAAGTCTGAACATTTTATTTTTCCTTTCATTTTTTTATACGATTATAAAGCGATTTTATTTCTTTCTCATCCAACCCGAGAGCTTCCGAATATTCCTTCACCTCGGCGCGAGAAAGACCTTCCGGGCCGCTTGCTCCTTTAGGAACAGCGGCTGTTAAATGGGCCTTTGATGCGTTCTGATATCTTTCCTCGCCCATTTTTCTGTTGTTTCCTGCGGGCAAGCCATTCAAAGCACGATAGGCGGCAGCGGGCGACATCTTACACATACTTGTCAATACCACATATGCTCCTAAATTTCCGATATCAGCAGCGCTCTTGACATCCGGATACTCTTTCTGTATCTCGGGAAGCTCCGTAACAAGCTTTTCCTCAAGAAGCTGATTTCCGTTTTTCGAGCTTTCGTTTTCCGCGGGAGGCTCAGCCTTTTCTTTTTCCTCTTCCGAAGCTTCTGACGCCGTGACGTTCTCTGAGGTCTCGGAATCCGTTTCAGTATTGTTTTCTGCTTCCGCTTCTTCCGCGAACTGCCCTTCATCGTTTGAGGCGTTTTCTTCGGTCGCATCTTCGTCGGCTTGTTCCGCAGAGCTCTCTTCGCTTTCGCTCTCGCCGTCAGAATAATCTGCATCTTCATCGGAGAAAGAATTTTCATCGTTCCACGATTCGAGATATGCATCGATATCTTCGATTTTTTCCGTTCCCCTCTCCATGTCACTTTCCTCCCTTTATACGTAAATCATTGCCGCTCTTGCGCGTGACCTTCGGATCTCCTGCCGAAGGATTTCTGTTTCCCTCAATTTTTCCACCCTTGTTGGTTGCGTAGGGATTTGCAGGTTTCTTTTTTCTCATCTTTTTTCTCCTTTTTTTAGTTTTTTTGTTTCGAAACTCTGTCGCTATATTAATTATATCACTTTTAAAGCCTTAAAAACTGCCAACTTTAAGCACAAAAAAAGCCCGAAAAAATCAAGTATTTATGCTTGTTTTTCGAGCTTTCATTTTTCTTGTGCGGTATTCTGTTTACAATTTTGCTATATTTCAAGCGGCGTTTTTATTTTTTTGCAATATTTTTATTTTGCCGTTTGACACGATACACTTATCATCGATGCCAAAAGTGAGAATAAGATCCTCTTTGTCTTTTGTGCTGCTGTTCAAAGCGGAGACAACAGTCTTGAGTATATCCTCGCTTGAATAGCCGTTAGAAAATAACGTAAAAGCTATCTCGGTGTCGGTATATCCGTTTGCTTCAAGCCATTTAACCGCTTGCGCTTTTTTCCCCTCTCCCGAAAGAGAGTCTATATATGCGCTTCCAAGTACCAATTTTTCTAAGGGGATAAACTCAGTTGAGCTGTTCACTTTGGTCTCGGCGGTACCTAATACGCTGCTCTTAGCCTTATCAAAATAAGCCTTGTAAACCGTCTTGATAGATCTCGCCTTGCCCTTATCATCAAGGGACGCATACATGTCCGACTTGATGAGCTTGCCCGCCTCGGCATCAGCCTTTGAATAAATGTCCCTGAACTTGCGGAACTGCTTTGCGTTAAGCTCTATTTCCTCTCCGTCTACGGTTATTTTATTGCTCAACGTGCTTGCTATAACGGAGGGGTACTTGTCATAAAGTCTTACTATCTCTTCTGCCGCCGCGGTAGATAGCTTGCCCGTTTTTTCGTTTCGGTAAAGCAATCTCAGAACCGTGCTTGCAAGCTTTTCATCTCCTTTGTTTACAGCCTCCGACAAGTCTTTGGTGTAGGACGGCGTGTAGTAAAGCGAGTCGTATTTATATACCGTGTTTGGTGATATCATCCTACATACACCCTTAAGCGCATTCTCGACATTCCTGACCGGTATTCCCGTGAGCTGAGCTATAACATCGACCGAGTTTTTTAAAGTACGGTACGCTCGTTGCTTATTTATAACTTCACCGGTTATAGCATCGGCGAGCAGTCCCGTCATATCCGAGGACGCTGTCATAAAGTCGTTGATAAAATCAACCGTAGAATTGGATATGCCGTAACCGCTTGTCAAAAATTCATAGATCTGACCGTAAAGCGGTATAGCTCCCAACGTCGCGCCTCCAAGCTCGACAAGCGCATCTTCGAGCAATCCAATCTTTTTTCCGTCCTTGTCTTTGCGGTCCCTATCGTAAAAGGACTTCATAACCTCCGAAAGCGCAACGTAAATTACTATAACAACGCCAAGAGTCGTGGCAGTCCTTACAAGCTGCGCCTTCGCTTCTTCAAAAGCTTTCTTTTCTTTCGCTGTTGCATTCTCATTTTTTACCCGGTCCTTATAAGCATTATACGTTCCTATAGCAGAGACGAGCATTGAAAACTGCTTAGTCGGTGTCGATGTAAACATAGTGAGGCTTTTTAATAATTCATTTTTACTGCGCAGATAGGCGCTTTTCTCGGTAGACAAGCCTCCCGCCTGCGTTTCCAGTATAACTTTATCAAGAAGCTCTCCCGCACGCTTAAGGTTTTCCTTACTTCCAAGCTCCAAGCCCTCATTTTTCTCAATTTCAAGCTGACATGCAACCCAGTATGTGCCTATAGTCTTTTTGTCTAAAAATCCC
>JAFYLR010000003.1 GCA_017550115.1 Clostridia bacterium
ACTCGGCTCTCCGATATGGTTATCACTTCTTATTGCCGCATTTGCTGTAATTTTTTCGCTTTATGTGTCGTGGTGGGCTGTGATAATCTCGTTGTGGTCAGCCTTTGCGTCACTTGTTGGCTGTGCTTTGGGCGGGATAGCATCAGGCATTGGATTCACTATCGGGATAAGCGGCCTTACAGGAATTGCTATTATCGGCACAGGGCTATTTTGTGCAGGGTGTGCTATCTTTATGTTCTTTGGCTGCAAGGGTGCAACAAAGGGGACTTTCTATCTCACAAAAAAGGGCATCTTGGCTCTTAAAAAATGTTTTATCGGAAAGGAGACGGCATAATGAGTAAAATGTGGATTATATGTGCAATCGTTCTCGTGATTTTAGGAGTGACTCTTTTCTCTATGGCTCTGGCAGGCTACAACTGGGATTTCACAAAGCTGAGTACAGTAAAATACGAAACTAACACCCATCAAATAAACGAAGTATTCAACGATATATCTATTAAAACGGATACGTCAGACGTTGTATTTGCTGCATCCTCTGACGGAATATGTAAGGTAGTTTGCGACGAAACAGAAAAAATAAAACATTCTGTTACCGTTGTTGATAGTACTCTCACCATCAACTTACTTGACGAGAGAAAATGGTATGAATATATCGGTATAAATTTCAGGAGCACAAAAATAACCGTGTATCTGCCAGATGCGGAGTATAATAAGCTCTTCATAAAGGAAAGTACGGGAGACATTGAGATACCGAAAGATTTCAAGTTTGAAAGCATCGATATTTCGGCAAGCACGGGGGACGTAAAGAACTTTGCCTCCGCTTCGGATCTGATCAAAATAAAGGCAAGTACGGGAAGTATAAAGGTCGAGGGAGTCTCCGCCGAAACACTTGATCTTTCGGTCTCAACAGGCAAAATAACTGCCTCCGGCATAAACTGCGGTCATATAAAGACAAAAGTCAGCACAGGAAAGACCTCCTTGACCGATATTTCGTGTGCAAACGTTATATCAAGCGGAGATACGGGGGAAATAACCTTGAAAAACGTTATTGCTACCGAAAAATTTTCTATTGAGAGAAGCACAGGAAACGTGAAGTTTGACGGTTGCGACGCCTCTGAAATTTTTGTAAAGACAGATACAGGAGACGTCAAGGGCAGCTTGCTCTCAGATAAAGTGTTTATAACAGAGAGCGATACAGGCAGTATTAACGTACCGAAAACAGTTGCCGGCGGCAGATGCGAGATAACTACTGACACCGGCGACATCAAAATAAATATACAGTAAAAAATATCAAAGTCTGATGACTTCACAACTCAACCGTCAGGAAATTCAGGCACAAAGATAGCCTGCGGAGAGATAGTCGGCACCATAAGATAAAGCTAAGGAAAAAATCCCTTTCATTCATAAAAATTGGCTTGTGGAGTCAACCTTGACAGAGCACAAAAAATATGATATATTATTATGAGTGTAATATTAATAATTTTTGCGAGGTTTGGTTCATGAAGATCGGATTTGTGTCACTCGGCTGTCCTAAAAATCAGCTTGACACCGAGGTCATGCTTCACGAGGTGATGCAGGCGGGATATGAGATAACTGCCGAGGAGACCGAGGCTGATATCGTTATCATAAACACCTGTGCTTTTATAGAAAGTGCAAAAAAAGAAGCGATTGACAATATAATAGATATAGGTTGGCTCAAGGAAAACCGTTCTCTTAAAGGAATAATCGTAACAGGCTGTCTTTCCGAGCGTTATCGCGACAGTATTTTTGATGAACTGCCCGAGGTTGACGCTATTCTCGGAGTAGGAAGTATTCACGACATCGTCAAAGCAATAAAGGCTGTGGAAAATGGCGAAAAATATTCTTCATATGAGAAAAATGACTGCGTTCGTCTTGGCGGCGACAGAGTGCTTACAACTCCCGAATACGCCGCTTACATAAAAATAGCAGAGGGGTGCGACAACCGTTGCTCATACTGCGCTATCCCATCGATCCGAGGAAAATTCCGTTCAAGACCGATGGAGGATATAGTAGCTGAGGCGAAACAGCTCGAGAGCTTAGGAGTAAAAGAACTTACTGTTGTGGCACAGGATACGACTCGGTACGGTATTGACTTATATGGCAAATATTCACTTGCCGATCTGCTAAACAAAATAACGGCAGAAACAAAGATACCATGGATCCGTCTGCTCTACTGCTACCCAGACAAGATCACCGATGAACTTATTGATACTATCAAGAACAACGACAGGATCGTGAAATATATCGATATGCCTCTTCAGCATATTTCGGACAAAATGCTCACCTCTATGAACCGTCATGGAGACAGCAAGATGATTCGGGACGTTATCGCAAAGATGAGAGATAATATTCCCGGAATCGTTATACGCACAACGTTTATAGTAGGATTCCCCGGCGAGAGCGATGAGGATTTCAGAGAGCTTTGCGAATTTGTCAGCGAGATGAAGTTCGAGCATATGGGTGCGTTTACATACTCAAGAGAGGAAGATACCCCCGCATATGACTTCCCCTGCCAGATAGACGAGCAAATAAAGCAAGACAGATGCGATATCATCATGAAACAACAGATGGCAATAGATTCAGAACGCACGGAAAAACTCGTTCATAAGACTCTGAAGGTTCTATCTGAGGATTATGATGTAGTCTCTGAGACTTATTACGGACGTTCATATATGGACGCTCCCGAAATTGACGGCAAGATTTTCTTTACCGCAAAGAAAAAGATAAAGCCCGGCACTTTCGTGAACGTAAAAATAGATTCTGCCGAGGATTATGACCTTATAGGTCATGCAGCAGAGTAAAGCGTGGAGGTTGAATATAAAATGAAAGGTAAAATGAATCTTCCGAACAAGCTGACTGTACTCAGACTTTTTATGGTTCCCGTTATAATTATTGTTATGCTTCTTCCCATAAACCCTACCCTCTCAAGTATTCTTGCCGCCGCCGTTTTCGGCTTGACGGCACTTACCGATATGCTTGACGGTAAAATCGCAAGAAAACATAATCTGATAACGGATTTCGGTAAATTTCTTGACCCTCTTGCCGATAAGTTTATGGTAATATCCACTTTGCTTGTACTTGTTTATAAGTTTGACGACGAATATCTGCGTTTCTTCTGCTTTATCACAACGCTTATTGTGATAATGAGAGAACTTGCCGTAACATCGATACGACTTGTTGCAAGTAGTACGGGCGGCGTGGTCGTTGCCGCAAATATGTTAGGCAAGATAAAGACTTGTATGCAGATAGCTTTTATTCTCTCTGCTCTGCTTGAGCCTGTGCTTATCGGAATTATAAATAATTTCTTTGCACTCCCCGATTACCATGTTCTTACATACACAACTATGCTCCTTATGACAGTATTCACTATCTGGTCGGGCGTAAATTATCTCAAGAGCTATTGGAAATTCCTTGACCCCGAAAAATAACTTGACAATTATTCAAAAATGTGTTAAAATATCGTAAATGCGTAGAAAAAGTTTGCCTTTTTCAAGTGGCACACATCAGAGAATGACCGTCCGAGGCTGAAAGCGGTTTGTGTGGCAGAAAAAGTGCGTTTCGCTTTGGAGCAGGGTTGGTGAAAGAGGTGTGTCGCGAATAGCGTACCCCAAAGTAGTCTTCCTCGGGTTGTTCCGTTAAAAGCTTTTTGAGTTGTCCGTGCTTGCACGGAAATTCAGGTGGTAACACGAAGCCATACGCTCCGTCCTGAAATATTTAGGACGGAGCTTTTTTTATAAACAAATTGAAAGGATATAAAAACATGATGCAAGAAAAAATCAGGGAAATAAGAGAAGAGATAGAAGCCAAGATCGACAGCTTCGATTCTTCAAGAGCTCTGTATGAGTTCAGAAAGACCTTCCTTGATCCCAAGGACGGCAAAATATCGCAGCTTATGAAGGGAATGCGAGACATTCCGAAGGAAGACCGCCCTGCTTTTGGAAAAATAGTTAATGAAATAAAGGAATGGGCAGCCGCACGCTTCGATGAGACCGACGCTAAAATGAAGCTGATCGAGCTTGATCAGAAAAACAAAGCAGAGGCGGTTGACGTTACTATGCCTGCCGAGATGCAGAATGCAGGTGCGCTCCACCCCGATACTCTCATTTGTAATGAGCTTATCGAGATTTTTGCAGGAATGGGCTTTGAAGTGTTTGAAGGTGCGGAGATCGAAAACGACTACTACAACTTCACCGCTCTTAACACTCCCAAAGATCACCCTGCTCGTGATATGCAGGACACCTTCTACGTTTCCGAGGATTTTCTGCTTCGCACACAGACATCTGCAGGTCAGATTCACGTTATGGAGAACAAAAAGCCTCCGATAAAGATATTGTCCCCCGGAAAAGTGTTCCGTTCTGACGACGACGCAACTCATTCCCCTATGTTCTCACAGATGGAGGGACTCGTTGTTGACAAGGGAATCACGCTTTGCGACCTTAAGGGTATGCTTGACACCTTCTCAAAGCAGATTTTCGGAGAGGACGTCGTTACTCGTCTGCGTCCCTCATACTTCCCTTTCACAGAGCCGTCTGTTGAGGTTGACGTGAGCTGTTTTGAATGCGGAGGCAAGGGATGTAAGCTCTGCAAGGGCACGGGTTGGATAGAAGTATTGGGTGCAGGTGTCGTAAACCGCCACGTTCTTGAAAACTGCGGAATCGATCCTGATGAATATTCCGGATTTGCTTTTGGTATGGGTGTTGAAAGAATCGCGATGCTTAAATACGGCATAAATAACATCAAAACTCTCTTTGAGTCTGATGTAAGATTTGCAAAGCAGTTTAAGAGCTGAAAGGAGTAAGAAATGTTAGCACCGCTTAGTTGGCTTAAAGAATACGTTGATATAGACGTTCCTGCAAAGGAACTTGAAAGATTGCTTTTCTCGGTAGGATTTGAAGTTGAAGAGCTTATCGAGCTTGGCAAGGATATTTCGGGAGTAGTTGTCGGCGAGGTCAAGACCTGCGAGCTTATACCCGATACACACATTCACATCTGCAGCGTTGACTGCGGAGATAAAGGAACATTCCAGATATGCTGCGGCGCAGATAACGTTGAGGTTGGCGGAAGATACCCCGTCGCACTTGTCGGTGCAACGGTATATGCAACGGCGAAGGACCATGTAACAATCGAAGGCGTTATGACTATAAAAAAGGGCAAGCTCCGCGGAGTCGATTCCGAGGGTATGCTCTGCTCGGGCGTTGAGATAGGCGTAAACGAGGATATGTACGAGGGCGGCGGATATTGCGGTCTGCTCGTGCTTCCAAAGGACGCACCGCTTGGGGCTGACGTTAAGAACATCGTCGGACTTGACGATTACATCTTTGATATTGCTATAACGGCAAACCGTCCCGACTGCCAAAGCATAATCGGTATTGCACGTGAGGTTGCGGCTGTACTCAAAAAAGAGTTCCGTATGCCTGCGCTCGATTATAAAACAGACGGAAAGCCTATTGATTTCAACATTACCGTTGACGCTCCCGATCTATGCCCCCGATATATAGGTCATTACGTTTCGGATATAGAGATAGGAAAGTCTCCCGCTTGGATGCGTCGCCGTCTTTCAATGGTCGGTATAAACTCTATTTCAAACGTTGTTGATATTACGAACTACGTCCTCAAAGAATTCGGTCAGCCTATGCACGCTTTTGACCTGGCCGATCTCCAGAATTCCGAGATAGTTGTAAGACGTGCGAATAAGGGTGAAAAAATAGTAACTCTTGATGAAAAAGAATTTGAACTTAACGAGAATAACCTCGTTATCTGCGACGGTAAACGCCCCGTAGCTCTTGCAGGCATCATGGGCGGACTTAACTCCGAGATAAAAGATACGACAAAGGACGTTATCTTTGAGGCGGCAAAATTTGCTCGTGACAATGTGCGTAAAACATCTCGTGCACTTGGGCAGAGCTCAGATTCAAGCTCAAGATTCGAGAAAGGTGTTGACGAATATTCAACGCAGTGCGGTATGGCTCGTGCACTCCATCTTATTTGCGAGCTCGGTTGCGGCAAGGTATCTCCTTGGCATATGGAGATCGCAGAAAAAGCTGAAATAACACCAACGCAACTCAAAGTGAGCGTTGAAAAAATGAACGGAGTACTCGGAATCAAGGTTCCGGACGATGAGATCGTTCGTCATCTTTGCGCTCTCGGTTTTGAGCCTAAAATCGACGGAGATACACTCTGCGTTATGGTTCCTCCATACAGAGAGGATATAGACGGTCACGTTCAGGATATTGCAGAGGAAGTTATACGTTCATACGGATATGATAATATCGTCCCGACATTCCTTGAAAGTGCAAAGGTCACCTGCGGCGGTCTTACTGCGGAGCAGAAAACTCAAAACAGAGTTAAAAAGACTCTTTGCTCTCAAGGGTACTACGAATCTATGTTCTATTCTTTCTTCTCTCCGAAGGATCTTGATATGCTGCGTTTCGCAGAGGATGCAAAGGAAAGAAAAGCTATAAGAATCATGAACCCCATAAGCGAAGATCTCTCCCTTATGAGAACAACACTTGCTCCGTCTATGGTAAATGCCGCAGTAAGAAATCTCCGCCGAGGAAATACGGCAGGAAGATTCTTTGAGATCGCAAGTATTTTTGAAGCAGAATCACTTCCGCTTACATCTTATCCGAGAGAGCATAAAATGCTTAGTATAAGTGCATTTGGTGATAACGAGACCTTCTTCACCTTCAAGGGTGCAACAGAATCTCTTGCAAAAGAATTCGGTATAAAATTCTCCTATGAAAAGGGTGAGAAACAATATCTGCATCCGGGAATGACCGCAAAAATACTTTGCGACGGAGAAGAGATCGGTTATATGGGCAGACTTGCACACGACATCTGCGATGAATTGGCAATAGAAAAGCCTGTATTTGTAGCAGAGTTGGATTATGAAAAGCTTTCTCCCAAATTTATAACGAATATTTCATATACGCCCCTGCCGAAGTTTGCCTGCGAGGTACGCGACCTTGCTCTCGTTATGGACGAGGCTGTCACATGTCACGCTGTTGAGGATGCTATTTTGTCAGCTTGTAAATTTGTGACAGAGGTCTCACTGTTTGACGTTTACCGCAGTGAACAGATCGGAAAAGGCAAGAAGAGTATGGCGTTCAAGCTTGTATTCACTCCCGACGACCACGAGTTCACAGGTGAGGAAATAGACGGTTACGTTAACCGTATATTGAAAAAGCTCTCTTACACTATGCAGATCGAATTAAGATAACAAAAAAGCCCTCGACAAAAGTCGAGGGCTTTTAACATTCAATTATTCTACGATAAAAGGCTTGATATCAGCCATAAGATCATCAACGTTATCTCCGTGCGCTGTAAGCTTTATCGGAGCAAGCAGGTCAAGACTGAAAATGCCCATTATTGATTTTGCGTCAACAACGTAACGACCGGAACTTAAGTCTATCTCTGTATCATATTTTGTAGCTATATTTACAAACTTACGAACGTCTTCGAGAGTTTTAAGCTGAATATTAACTGTAGTCATATTATTTTCCTCCTGAAATTGAATTTCTTTAGCAATATTATACTCAAGCTATGCCCTTTTGTCAAGCGTTTTTTATTTTTCGAGAGAAAGCTTAACCTCTACCTCGAAAATTTTTCCTTCTCTGTAGATATCAAGGAAAACCGAGTCTCCCTCTTTAAGAATTCCGATAACCTTTGAAATATCCTCAACCCCAAGGACTTCATAATCGTTTATTCCAACAATAATATCTCCGACTTTGAGGTGGTTTTCGGCATCATAGCCCTCAATTATTTCCGAAATATACACCCCGGAAACAGGAGCACCGTTCATATTGCTCACAGCTCCGCCTTTAATGCCTATGATAGCTTTCTTTGGGAGCGTTTCCGGCTGCCCGTTATTAATATCGCCGCCGTTTTCGATAATTTTATTCAGAACCTCAAGCGCACTATCAATAGGAATCGCAAATCCGATATTATCGTATATATCGTCAAGCTTCAAGGTATTTACACCTATAACCTGACCGAATTCATTCACAAGTGCACCTCCGCTGTTACCACCGGTTATATCTGCACTGGTCTGAATAAGTGTCATAGTTTTTTCAAGTGCTCCGGTTATGTCGTTATATATCTCGATCTTTCTGTTAAGTCCCGAAATTATACCATACGTTACTGTTCCCGCAAGCTCAACGCCCCCAGGAGTTCCGATAGCCACAACAAGCTCTCCAACAACAAGCTCTTCAGAGCTGCCGAACTCTGCCGCTTTAAGTCCTGTCGCCTCTATCTTCAACACCGCAAGATCATTCGCCTCGTCACGTCCGACAATGACGGCTTCGTATGTCTCGCCACCTATCAGCTCTACGGTAATTTTTTGAGTATTTGCAACAACGTGAGCATTTGTAGCGATATAACCGTCCTCGCTCATGATTATTCCCGAGCCTATGCCCGTTCCCGTCGCCTTAACCGTCAAAATGCTTACAACAGAAGGTTTAACCTTATCTGCAATCTCCGGAATAGTAAGAACTCCGCTCTCATTGTTATTGTCACGAACGTATATCGTTTTTTCAATTATCTTCGTTTCTGTTATATTTGCAAAACCGTCTAAGAGAAGAACTGCCGCAAGAGCACCAAAGCAAATTATAAATGCAAGTGACATTACGAGCGCGTATACGATTACGCCTTTTCTTCGTTCCTTCTTCATTTGCTTTTCCTTTTCAGGATTCTGCGGAACATAGTTCCAATTAAAAGCATATGTGGCCTCATCTTCGTTTTGTTGCGGCTCTGTTATCTCTTCGTTTTGGGTATCTTCTACATTCTCTTTTTCAGAGCCTGTATCAAATTTATTTTCTTCCATAATAACCTCTTTTCCGTGTGTTAAAATTTATCTACCATAAAGAATTTTTACGCCAATGCGAAAAGTCGCATCGGCGTAAAACAAAGAAGTCTTAACTAAGTATTTCAAATTTGTAGCCTACGCCCCAAACAGTCTTAAGTAACCATTTATCCGACACGCCCTCTAATTTCTCACGCAGACGCTTAACGTGAACATCAACCGTACGTGAGTCACCCAAGTAATCAAATCCCCAAACCTTATCGAGAAGCTGGTCACGGGTGAACACATGATTTGAATTGGAAGCAAGGAAATAAAGGAGTTCCAATTCTTTGGGCGGTACGTCAACAGATTTACCGCTAAGCTTCAGCTCGTACTTCTGCAAGCTTATCTCGATATTTTCAAATTTGATAACATCATCATCGTTATGCGAGGAATGTGTGTTGCAACGGCGAAGCACAGCCTTTACTCTTGCAGAAAGCTCCTTTATATTAAAGGGCTTTGTAACAAAATCATCAGCACCGAGTTCAAGTCCCAAAACCTTGTCAAAAACCTCGCTCTTAGCCGTTACCATAATTATCGGCTTTGAGGACTGCTCCCTTATCTCTCGGCAAACCTGCCAACCGTCTTTTTTCGGAAGCATAATATCAAGCAAAACTATATCCGGCTCGTACATTTTGAAATAGCTAAGTCCCTCGCTTCCGTCAGATGCGACCTTAACCTCATAGCCTTCATTTTCAAAATATATTTTAATTAAGTCGCAAATGTTTGCGTCATCGTCAATAAGCAAAATTTTGGTATCCATAATATTTCACTCTACCTCCGTTTTTTCATTTTCCACCTAATGAAACCATTTTAATATTTTAATGGAAACAGCAAGTGATATTTTTTTGAAGATTGTCGGAATTTTGTCTGAAAAGTTAAAAAAATATGTGTAAATTTTAATATCTGTTTTAATATTATAACACATTTTCAAGAAAATGCAATAATTTTTTAAGAAAAAATAAATTTTTTTCGATGTAATTGCTACATACACTTGAAAAAAATTGTTTTATGGTATATAATGGATTGAAATATTCAAGTCAGGAGAAAACTGTTTAATATGAAGCTTGGTATAGTTGGACTTCCCAACGTTGGAAAAAGTACACTTTTTAATGCGTTAACAAATGCCGGAGCAGAATCGGCAAACTATCCTTTCTGCACAATAGAGCCGAACGTGGGTGTCGTTGCCGTTCCGGACAGCCGTCTGGATGTGTTGGCAGAAATGTACACCCCGGAAAAATATACGCCCGCCGTTATTGAATTCGTAGATATTGCGGGATTGGTAAGAGGCGCCTCTAAGGGCGAAGGTCTTGGTAACAAGTTCCTCTCGCATATAAGAGAGGTCGATGCTATACTCCACGTTATACGTTGCTTTAATGACGATAACATAATTCACGTAGATGGGGCAATAGACCCTATGCGTGACCTTGAAACGATAAATCTTGAGCTCATCTTCTCGGATATGGAAATTCTTGAGCGAAGAATGGATAGAGTACGTAAGGCTATGAAAGGCGATAAAACTCTTGCAGGAGAGCTTGAAGTGCTTGAAAAAGTCTATGCAGGCCTTGAGGAAGGTAAATGTGCGAGAGCTATAGAGCTTGGCGAAGATGAACTTGCCATAATAGCCGAAGCAAACCTGCTTACTCTCAAACCTATAATATACGTAGCAAACGTAAGCGAGGAAGAAGCAGGAAGCGAACCTACGGGTAATGAAATGTATATGAAGCTAAAGGCTCATGCCCAGAGTGAACGAGCTGAGGTAATGGCAATTTGTGCGGGAATAGAAGCTGAAATAGCTGAATTACCGGCAGAAGAAAAAGCCGTATTCCTTGAAGACCTCGGCATCTCCGAAAGCGGCCTTGATCGTCTTATAAAAGCAAGTTATTCGCTCTTGGGGCTTATCAGTTATCTTACAGCAGGTCCTAAAGAGGTACGTGCTTGGACTATCACAAAAGGCACGAAGGCTCCTCAGGCAGCAGGTAAGATACACAGTGACTTTGAGAGAGGGTTCATACGTGCGGAAATAGTTGCGTATGACGATCTGATGAGGTGCGGTAGCGTAAACGCCGCAAAAGAACAGGGACTTATGCGAAGCGAAGGTAAAGAATACGTGATCGCTGACGGAGATATCGTACTCTTCAGATTTAATGTCTAAAAAAACAGAGCTGTTTCACTTGATAATATGAAACAGCTCTGTTTTTATTTCGAAATTAGTGATAAAATCTTTTATTTGTTTTCTTTTTTCAATCTTGCTTTGGCTTCTTCAACGGTTTCACCGTCTTTTGTGAGGTAAGCATCTACAAACTTATCTTCGATCTTCGTGTAACCTTTCACAACGCCCTGCTCGATTTTTTTATAGCCGTCAACAACTCCTCGCTCTACTTTTTTGTATCCGCCACTTACTGACTCTGCGATATGTTCAGTTACCTTCACCATTTTGGATTTAGCCATATCTGTATATTTCCCTCCTATAAGATTGATTCCGAGAAGCAGTACAATAATCCATACCGCCGTTCCTGTTAAAATGTTGAATAAACGAATTTCTTCCGTCGACATACCCGGGAAAGACACGAGCATTGACCGCTGCATAGTGTAAATAGAAACACATGCATCTGCCAAGGATATATTTCTGAGTGTCTTTATCACAGGAGAAGTCGTATGTTTTGCTTTTACCATCCCTATAATCGCTATTATAATTTTTGTAAATGTATAGGTTGCAATAGCAATCATCACAATTTCGTGAAATACAGTGCCGCGTTCTTTTAACGAGGATAAAATATTAACACCCACTATGCAAAAAGAAAGCACAACCAATAAAATTCCTGTAATTCGCCTGGCAAAAAATTCGATATCATAATTTCCGTTAGCCTTACGCCTGATTTTCAATATAGAAAAACGGGTTGTGGTCAGCACGGCATAATAAGCACCCACCGTAATAAACCACCATGAATGTGCAAAAAATCCTATAATACAGTTGCCAACTGCATAAGCAAAGTTAAGGGCAAGACTTATATACGGATTTTTTGCTATTTTCAACGTTTTCATTTAATACCTTTAATCATAGGAATCAAGGCGATCAACATAATAATACCAAGCAATCCGATAAGTGTTCCCCACACGATCTGTTGCCAAACCAGGCACATACATATGCCCACGCCGAGAATCAAAGTGGCAATTATAGCGTAAATAGTTCGGAGAACATTTTTTCCTGTCATTTTAGGCAGTTTTTTCTTTTCCATTTTGCACCATACAAGAAAAGTAATAATACCTAAAACTATTCCACAGCTGCCTAAAATTACTCCTTCCCAAAAAGCGTTCCATTCGGAAAGAAGTGCCATACACATACCGAGAGCAAACAGCACTCCGCTTACCGTTCCCATTATCAACGCAACAAAACTACTTTTTTTCATCTTAAAATCCCCTTTCATTAAACCAACACTTGTTTTTTTATTGCAATTATAGTATAATGCTTTTATTAGGACAAAACAATCATCAATTTTGCGACAAGTGTCGGGATAAAGGAGCGATTGAATGAATATAAAGAACAATAAGCGACGCCGAGAGTCACAGAACAAAATAGAAAAGGCTTTTATAGAGCTTTTGCAGACTCATGAAGTCAAAGAAATAACTGTCTCAGATCTTATAAAAATTACGGGTTTGAATCGCAGTACCTTCTATGCCAATTATATAGATATATTTGATCTTGCAGATAAAACCAGAGAAAAACTCGAAAATGAATTCAGCGAACTGTTCGCCGAATACGATTATTTTAATGATCGTAGCGGTTCTTTGAAAATGTTTACACACATTAAAGAAAATCAAATATTTTATAAGACC
>JAFYLR010000032.1 GCA_017550115.1 Clostridia bacterium
AATTCTCTTCTTGATTCTGAAAAGATAGATTATTGTCGTGAAATGATGGCAAAGGCGGAGGAGTCAGGCGTTAAGCTTCTTCTTCCTATTGATACAGTCGTTGCTGACGGATTCCCGAATCCTATCGATGCGCCTATAGCTGTAAATACTGTTGATTCGGACAAGATCCCTGCTGATAAGGAAGGTCTTGACATTGGTGAGAAGACGATCGCTCTCTTCTCAGAGGCTGTAAAGGCTGCAAAGACTGTTGTTTGGAACGGTCCTATGGGCGTTTTCGAGAACCCCACTCTTTCCAAGGGTACAAATGCAGTTGCATCTGCTCTTGCTGACTCTGACGCTATCTCTATCGTAGGTGGCGGTGACAGTGCAGCGGCTTGCGAGCAGCTCGGATATGCCGACAGAATCACACACATTTCTACCGGTGGCGGTGCTTCTCTCGAGTTCCTCGAAGGCAAGGATCTTCCCGGTATCAGCTGCCTTGAGAATAAATAATAGATATGGGGAGCTTTTTTCAAAAAGCTCCCCATACCCCGCAAAAACTTTTGAGTATGGGGATACAGAGGGCGTTTGTCCTCACATTAAGTGAAGAAAAGGACGAAATAAAATGAATAATGCAAAAAGACGTACAGTTATCGCAGGTAACTGGAAAATGAATTTCACTCCCGATGAAGCAAAGGCATTCATCGAGGAAATAAAGCCGATGGTAGCAGGCAAGGATGCTTGCGATATAGTATTCTGTGCTCCTTACGTAGACATCTATGCTGCTATGGAGGCGGCAAAGGGCTCTAACATAAAGATCGGTGCCGAGAACGTACATTTCGCAGAAAAGGGTGCTTATACAGGCGAGGTTTCTGCAAAGATGCTCACAGCTATGGGCGTTGAATATGTAATTATAGGTCACAGCGAGAGAAGACAGTACTTCGGCGAAACAGACGAGACTGTAAACCTTCGTACAAAGGCTGCTCTTGCGGCAGGTATGAAAGTAATTCTTTGCCTTGGTGAAGTCAAGGACGAAAGACTTAACGGTATCACAAACGAAGTTGTTGCTATGCAGACTAAGCTTGACCTCAAGGACGTAACTGCAGAAGAGCTTAAGAATGTAATCATCGCTTACGAGCCTGTATGGGCTATCGGAACAGGACTTACCGCTACTCCCGAGCAGGCAGATGAGACATGCGGAGTTATTCGTGCGACAGTTGCCGAGCTTTACGGAGCTGAAGCGGCTGAGGCTATGACTATCCAGTACGGTGGTTCTATGAACGACGCAAATGCTGCTGAGCTTTTGGCAAAGGTTAACGTTGATGGCGGTCTTATAGGTGGTGCATCTCTCGTTGCTTCTAAATTCACCGCAATCGTTGATGCGGCACAGTAAGTTTTGTGATAATATTTGCGAAATAAACATAAGTGCGAATGGTTTGAAAAAGCCATTCGCACTGTTTTTTATCTGTCTTTGTTTCTGTTTTTGGGAATGAGGGCGATGATCAGAAGAATCACAGCTATTGCGATAATAACGGCGATGATTATTCCGACGACGCTTGTGCCTTTTTGATTTGTCCCGTCAACTGTGCCTGATTCGGTTGCGTTTTGTGCGTTGCGGTGCATATCCTTGTTTGTTTTTCCAGAATCTCTCATGTCTGATTCAATATCACGGACACCGTCCTTTACGTCATCTACGATGTCGCCAACGACGCCGTTGCCATGAGAGGCGCTGTTGCCTTTATCTTCAACGACACCGTCACCATCTGTGTCACCCAGATTTCCATCGTCTGTTTTTGAGTGATTGTTTGTATCACTAATAATACCGTTCTGATTATTCTTGGAGTCAGCCATACCGTTTCTGCCGTTTGCGCTTGGGAACCCCATAGATGCGGCACTTACATACATACACAAAAGGGTAGTGAGCAAAATAAAAGATAATGCAAATGTGCAGATCTTAAAAATTAACTTCTTATTTATATGATTCTTTTTCACAATAAATCCTCCTGCCGTTTATGCGGCTTTTTATTGATTTCTACGTTAAAAAGTGTCCCCAAAAGGATATTTAACTATTCATATATCAAAAAAGTATAAAAATTAACATTTTTTTTGATAAAAATGAGAAAAAACCTTGACAAACGGAATAAGAAGTGGTAAAATGGTTCTACCTCTGTGCGAGGGCTTTTTTGTTGTGCTCTTTGAGCCGGACATGCAGCGCCAAATTCTGCAAAACAGAATGTATGTTCACTTGCCGGAGGGAGGTACACTTCGTTCTTTCGAACGAAAATAAAATTTAATTGGGAGGTGCCGAAAACATGGCTAATGATGCAAGAGTTAAGATTACTCTCGTTTGCACCGAGTGTAAGCAGAGAAATTACGACACAAAGAAAAACAAGAAGAATGATCCTGACAGACTTGAAATGAATAAGTTCTGCCGCTTCTGCCGCAAGCACACTCTTCACAAAGAATCTAAGTAAGAGGAGAGGGGAAGAAAATGGCTAAGAATAAGTTTATCAGAGTTGCTCTTGTCGCACTCATGACAATAGCTCTCGTTATTTCCGTTTCCCCGATTTGCGCTTTTGCTACAGATGATACTGTTGCTACAGATACAACAGAGGAAAACGTTCTTCTCTCCGCTACGCCTGACACGTCCGAAACTGCAGATAGTTCTGATGACGTTGAGCTTGGTGATAACGATGTGGATATGTCCGATTTGTTCGGAGGCGAGGATACGGATGCGGATACAGCTACAGGTACGGATACCGGAGCTGTGGATACCGACGAAAATACGGACGAAAATGCTACCGAGGTTAAAGACAAGGGTCTTACTACCGGCGATTATATAGGTATAGCAATCGTTGCAGTAATCGTTATCGGTGTTGTTATCTTTGTTATAAAGAACAGAGAAAAGGTTGCAAAGTTCTTCCGTGAAGTTAAGAGCGAGATCAAGAAGATAGTTTGGTCTCCTTGGAAGCAGGTTAAGAAGAATTTGATAATCTTTATTATCATCGCTGTAATTTGTGCAGTCGTTATTGGCGTACTTGATTACATTTTCGATCAGGGAATCCTTAAGCTCAGTGAGCTTATTTGAGGAAATTGAAAGATGAGCGATATCAATGAAATGAACGTCGGGCCGAGATGGTATGTGGCGCACACCTACGCAGGCTACGAAAACAAGGTTAAAACTAACCTTGAAAAAATTATCGAAAACAGAGGACTTGGACATCTGATCTACGATATCAGAATTCCGGTTGAAACCATAGTCGAAAAAGATGGAGACACTGAAAAGATCACGGAGGTCAAGATTTTCCCGAGCTACGTGCTTGTGAAAATGACGATGACCGAGGAGAGTTGGCACGTTGTCCGCAACATCACAGGTGTTACGGGATTTGTCGGCCCCGGATCAAGACCTACTCCTCTTACAGACGCAGAGATCGAAGCGCTTAACATAGAAGAAAAGCGTGTCGAGCGTCTTGCGTTCAAAGAGGGAGACGAGGTTCTCGTTGTCAGCGGTCTGTTTGAAGGCTATAACGGTACAGTTCAGTCTATATCTGAAGATAACAAAAAGATCACGGTGCTCGTTAAGAGAGGTCGCCGCGATATGCCCGTTGAGTTTGATGCAGATATGATCAAGCTTAACAAATAAAGATTGCCGAAGGGCAAAAGAGTCGTATGACTCACAGTGGGAGGGAGAAAATCTTATATCTCCCGTATAAATTACCACATTTGGAGGTGTAATAATCATGGCAAAGAAGATACTTGGTTACATTAAATTACAGTTGCCGGCAGGTAAGGCTACTCCTCAGCCTCCGGTAGGTCCCGCACTCGGTCAGTACGGTGTTGCTATTCCCGTATTTACCAAAGAGTTTAACGAAAGAACAAAGAATGATATCGGTCTTATAATTCCTGTTGTTATCACAGTTTATGCTGACCGTTCCTTCTCTTTCATTACAAAGACTCCCCCTGCGCCCGTTCTTATTAAGAAGGCTTGCGGTATTGAAACAGCTTCTGCAAAGCCTAATAAGACAAAGGTTGCACAGCTTACAAAGGATCAGGTAAGAAAGATCGCAGAGACAAAGATGCCCGACCTCAATGCAGCTTCTATCGAGGCAGCGATGAGCATGGTTGCAGGTACAGCACGCAGCATGGGTATTACTGTTGAGGAATAAGGGGGTAAGAGAAAATGGCTAAAGTAGGAAAGAAATATGCAGAGAGCGTAAAGCTCATTGAAAAATCCAAGCTCTATGACCCTTCCGAGGCAGTTGCACTCGTTTGCCAGACCTCGAAGGCAAAGTTCGACGAAACTATCGAAATTCACGTTCGTCTCGGTGTTGACTCTCGTCACGCTGATCAGCAGGTTCGTGGCGCTATCGTTCTTCCGAACGGTACAGGTAAGACTGTAAGAACTCTCGTTATCACAAAGGGGGACGAGAAGGTTAATGCAGCGAAGGAAGCCGGTGCTGATTTTGTTGGTGCAGAGGATATCGTTGAAAAGATCACAAAGGAAAACTGGTTTGAGTTTGACGTTGTTATCGCAAGCCCTGACGTTATGGGTCTTGTAGGTCGTCTCGGTAAGGTTCTCGGTCCTAAGGGACTTATGCCTAACCCGAAGGCAGGTACAGTAACTCCTGACGTTGCTCGTGCAGTTAAGGAAGCTAAGGCAGGTAAGATCGAATACCGTCTTGATAAGACAAACATTATCCACTGTCCTATCGGAAAGGCTTCTTTCGGAGCTGAGAAGATCCAGGAGAATTTTGATGCTCTCATGGGTGCAATCATCAAGGCAAAGCCTGCCGCTGCAAAGGGTCAGTACATTAAGAGCTGCGTTCTCGCATCTACAATGGGCCCCGGTGTTAAGGTTAACCAGGCTAAGCTCGGCTAATTTCAAATGTATATCAAAAGGGGTTGTCGCATAGACAATCCCTTTATTTTAAGATTTTTTGAAATTTTTGTTTTTTCATATGTATTAGCTTTTGAACACATAAAAGTAAAATATATCTGCGAATAATATAGAAAAACGAATCGGAGATTCTGATGAATATTGAAGAATACAGCAGAAAAATTGAAGAAATAGTGTCTGACAATGAATATAAACCGTTGAGGCCCGAGGATATGGCGGAGCTTATAGGCGTTCCCGCAGAGGATTCTGCCACATTTCGCGAGCTTGTTCGAGAGATGGTCAAGGCAGGGGATATTTCATTTACAAAAAGAGGGAAGATCATATCTTCGGCGGCTGTCGGGGTGATTCACGGAGTTTTTCGTGGTACATCTAAAGGATTTGGATTTGTTACGCCTGACACGGATCAAGATTATCATTCTTCGCGAAAGGAAGATATCTTTATCCCCGCAAAAAAGACTTTTTTCGCCCTTGACGGTGATAGAGTCGTTGTCAGAATTTTGGATAGAGGAGATGGGTATTTTTCTCGAGAAAAAAGAGGGGGGAAGGACCATTTTGACAATTCAAAATTTAAACGAGGCAAAAACGGAAAGCTTTATCCTATCCATAAAGAAAAAGATGATAGCTCTTCGAAGAAAGATAAAGGCCCCGAGGGCGAGATTATAAGAATAAGCGAGCGAAAGCTTGAAAAGACAAACGTTATCGGGATATATTATGAGATTTTCGAGAAGAGAGGAAAGCGATATTATAAGGTTGGGTGGGTAGAGCCTGACTCAAAAAAACTGCCGTATTCGGTTTTCGTGAACGTTGAGGAAGCAGAGGGGAAAGGTGTTAAGATCGGCGATAAGGTAGAGGTGAGGGTGACGCGTTTTCCCTCCGAAAAGCATGATCTTAGCGGAGAAATCTTGACAAATTTCGGTAATGCGACATCGAAAAGCGCAAATTACGCCGCTATCCTTGCTGAAAATGGTATTGAAACGGAATTTGACCAAGAGGTTTTAGCCGAAGCTGAAGCTTCGTCACAAAGAGAGATCACTCTCGACGGACGCAGAGATCTGCGGGATATGGTGATATTCACTATCGACAGTGCAGATGCCAAAGACCTTGACGATGCGATCTCACTTGAGAAAATTTCCGTTAATGGAGGTGTAGGATACAGGCTCGGAGTTCATATTGCCGACGTTTCGGAATACGTGCGAGAGGGCTCGGCGATAGATAAAAGTGCGATGAGCCGAGGTACAAGCGTGTATTTTACAGATAAGGTGGTACCGATGCTTCCAAAGAGCCTTTCGAACGGTGCGTGTTCTCTTGACGGCGGGGTTGACAGGTATGCACTTAGTGCATTTATGACTCTTGATGGAGATGGAAGTTTGATTGAAACAGAGCTTTGCGAGACTGTCATTCGCTCCTGCGTAAGAGGTGTCTATAGCGAAGTGAACGATGTGCTTAAGAAGGGAACGACGTCCGAATTTGCGGAAAAATATAAACCTGTTTTATCTGTTCTTGGTGAAATGCACGAGCTTTACAGGATCCTCAAAAAGAGATCAGAGGATAGAGGAGCCGTTGAGCTTGATACAGAGGAAGCGGTTATATTACTTGACAGCTCCGGTGCTCCCATTGATATACGTGCGAGAGAACGAGGAGACGGAGAACGAATGATAGAGCAGTTTATGCTCTGTGCAAACGAGGGGGTTGCCACGTTCTTGACGAATCTGTCTTTGCCCTGCGTATATAGAACGCACGAGCCACCGTCGCCTGAAAAACTTGAGAGCTTTATTGCTTTTGCTGTTGGACTTGGACTTGACGTGCGTCCGTTACGCACGAAAAAGCTTTTTCCGTCTGCATTTGCTTCGATGCTTTCCCAAGGGAGACGGGCGGGACTAAGTTCAGTTCTTTCTAACGTTATGCTCCGCACGATGATGAAGGCTAAGTATTCCCCTCGTCCCGAATCTCATTTCGGACTTGCGATAGATCTTTACTGTCATTTCACGTCCCCAATCAGACGTTATCCCGACCTTGCGGTGCATAGAATAGTTAAGGCTATGCTTCGCGGCGCGGCTGTTGGAGAAAAATTGACTCGCCTGACCAGCTTTGCGGGAGAAGCTGCGGCTTTTTCAAGTGAAAATGAGCTAAAAGCGTTGGCGGCGGAGCGTGAAATCGACGATCTTTATAAAACCATATATATGTTGGATAAGGTTGGCGAGGAATTTGATGCGGTGATAAGCTCGGTCACCTCATTTGGACTTTTTGTTCAGCTTGAGAATACAATTGAGGGATTTGTTCCTATTGAGACTCTCGACGGTCGTTTTACTTTTGATGACAGAAATTTTATATTGTCATACGGAAGGACTTCTTATAGATTAGGGCAATCCTTGCGTATACGAGTCGTATCTGCCGATGTCAGTGCAAGAAAAATCAATATGGAAATAGTTGACGAATAAAAATCAAAAACGCCACGCATAAATCTTTTATGCGTGACGTTTTTTTGATTTGCTATTGCAAAAAAGAGAGATATATGTTAAAATTGACGTATAATTTCAAAGGAGATCACCATGAAAAAGCAAAGAATATATCATGTATTTGTAGGTGTTGCGGCTTTTGCCTTGGCACTGATAATGACTTCATGTTCACTCATAAATGACGATGGAAAATATGGATTTGATGACGAGAAAAAAGACAAAGAAGTTCTTTCTGACATCTCTGAATACAGTTTGGTCAAGGGGGATATGTGCTCGGACGAGGAGAAGGAAGCTCTTGTAGCTTTGAATAATGCTATCTCTAAAAATTTAGGGGTTGAGCTTATCGTGACGACTGACTGGGTAGGAAAGCTGCAGCAGGAAAGAGAAAAAGAGATTCTTATAGGTGAAACTAACCGCAAAGAATCAATCGAAGCGATAAAAGGTCTTGGTGAAAATGATTATGTGATCAAAAAATCGGGGACAAAGCTGGTGATCGCAGGCGGAAGCGGAAGAGCAACTCAGGCGGCGGTCAATTATTTCATAGAAAATTACATAGACATATATCAAGCAACTCTGAGTTATCCGAGCGGAGATGGGTATATTTGGGTTGGCTCGTATATGGTCGATTCAATTACCGTTGACGGCAATCCATTATCAGAGTATAAGCTATACGCCAAGGGAGGCGATATAGATCTTAGTGTCGTTCAGACCGCATTTTCTGAGAGCATATCGGGCACGTATCTTGAAATTGCAGATGCCGTGAACGATTACGAGCGTTATATAATCTTCGATAATACAGGACTTATAACTTCGCATTACGGTGTGGAGCTTGGCGAAGATTCAAACATTTACGTTTACGGAAGCTACGATAATTTTGATGAAGCACTTGAATATTTTTGCGGAGATTTCTTTGAGGAGCTTGTCACAAAAAAAGGAAAACAGGTCGATATTAAGTCGCATGACAATATAGTAAAATATTCTTCTCAAAAAGAGATTTATTCAAAGGACACGCTCGTTTCGCTTCTGTCGGACGTATATAATGACAAAAACAGCGTTATTGCGGGAGAGAAAATCAGCGGTTCACAGTCGATGCCATCATATACGCTTCAAAATTATTATAACGCCACAGGAAAGTATCCCGCAATGATGGGAATAGATCTTTCTTACTACGGCTTTAATCTTGCCGAAATGAGCGACGAAGATCGCAGCCGTGCATTGTGCGAGCTTGTTGATTACGCATCAAAAGGCGGAATTATAACCGTTATGGCTCAGTACGAAAACCCAACGGGCAATTGGCCTCTGAACAATCGTTGCGGCGGAACTTTAGGTGGCTCTGAGTATTGGGAGGAATTGTTGACAGAGGGAACCGATCTTAATTTGAAATTCAAATATGAATTGTCGGTACACGCTATCTTTCTTGATGCGTTGAAGGACAATAATGTTCCCGTGCTTTTTATGCCATTGAATGAGAGCAACTCAGATCATTTTTGGTACAGTGCGCGCGGTGAAGACTCGACCGTCGGTGCAGAATACTTAAAGCGACTATGGGTATATATTTATGATTTTTACGCTTCTTTTGAGCTTGACAATCTCATCTGGGTGTATAGTCCTTTGGCATCAGACGGAGAAAATGGTGCACTTGACGTTATGTATGCTTATCCCGGTGATGAGTATGTTGATATTGTCGGAACCTCTTGGATAACTGAGGGAAATCAGGAAATTGACGGAAGCAGAAAGCCTTATAGTACGCTTGTAAATTCTGCAAAGAAGATAGGAGCACTTTGCGAATTTTCAATAAAATCGGGAAGTGATCTTATCTGTGCGACAAAAGAGGAGCAGATAAACAAATTTAATTCTTTGAATATTCTTGACGCACTTTACGATCTTCGTTCAAAAGGGTATAGCTTTGCCTATATTCTTACCGAGAACGGCACAAGTTCAGTATCTTGGCTTGGAAAAGGCGAAGAATTCGTGCTTGATGATATGATACTAACCCTTGAGGACATAGCGCCGAAACTTATAGTAAAATAAAAATAACCCCCTGCGGTTTGCAAACCGCAGGGGGTATGTGTTTTTAATCAAATAATAATTTACATAAAAGCTTGAGTGCAATAAGCAACCCGAATATCAAGTAAAGCAACTTGATCTCATGCGTCGTTTTGAATGATAAAAACGGACGGGCAGTGTTATTTTTAGTTTTATCGGCGACAAGTGAAAGGCGTGTAGTCGATCTTATGCGTACTGCCGGTTTTTTCGCATTTCGCCAAATTCGTTTTATGAGCAAAATAAATTTTACTATCAGATCTTTTTTCATAACTACTCCATTCATTCCTTGGATTGTTTCTTCGAATGTTATTATATCTCGATTCCGAGCTTGTTATGCACAGCCGATGCTATCATATCCGATATATTTTCACGAGTCAGAGGCTCTGAGCCCTCAAAGCAGCGTATTCTTTCCCAACCGAGCTTGTCAGAGGAATATACGGCGGCGGCATAGCTGTTTTTCAGATGAAGAGGATCCTTTTCGTGAATATCCTTTATCTGTCCCGTCTCGGATGAACGGTGACTGACAAGTGACATTGATATCTCGGGAGACATTTCGAGGTATATGACAAGATCGGGACGGGGAACACCGAGTTTATTATACTCATAGTCCCAAAGCCAATCAAGGAATGCGTCCCATTCTTCTCTTGGCATTTTTGAAAGCTGATGAACGGCATTTGCGGTAGTAAATCGATTTGCAATCACTATTGTATTTTCGTCTTCGATATCCTTTTTCCAATCCGTGCGGTAGCTTACATATCTGTCGGCGGCAAAGAATGAGGATGCGGCATATGCGTTAGTGTCGCTTGGATTTGAGCCGAGCTCTCCGCCAAGATATATCTTTACAAGTCTGCTGCTTTCCGATTCGTACATCGGAAAGGAGAGCAAACGTACCTTTTTTCCGCTCTTTTCAAGACGTGCCTTAAGTATTTCGGATTGAGTTCCTTTGCCCGAGCCGTCAAGACCGTCTATTACTATGAATTTTCCCATTTCGGCGATTCCTTTTCTTACTGAATATCGTTATTTACGACCATTTCCATATACATCTGCTTTGTTATAAGCACCTCGCGCGGCTTTTGACCGTCTTGCGGAGTTACGTATCCGAGCTGTTCCATTTTGTCGATCAGCTTTGCGGCTCTTCCGTAGCCGAGAGAGAGACGTCTTTGGATAAGAGAGGTAGATATTTTTCCGCAGTCGATAGCAAGCTCAATAGCGGGGCGAAGCATCGGGTCAGATCCGTCGTCGGCACCGCCAAGATCGGCAGATGTGCCGCCTTTCTTTGACGAATCAAGCTTGGCTGCTGCTTCTTCTATGCCACATACGATATTGTTGTCATATTCGGCTTTGCCTGTGTTCGTCTTTATAAATTCACAAACCGATTCAACCTCGCTGTCGCTTACAAATGCACCCTGAACACGCATAGGCTTTGCCGCACCTACGGGAGCGTAAAGCATATCGCCGCGGCCTATAAGCTTTTCAGCACCGGCTATATCGATAATTGTTCTTGAATCGACTTGAGAGGCGACTGTGAATGCGATACGTGAAGGTATGTTAGCCTTGATAAGACCTGTGATAACGTCAACAGACGGACGCTGTGTACCGATGATGATGTGCATTCCCGCGGCTCTTGCTTTTTGTGCAAGACGGCAGATAGAATTTTCAACGTCATCGGGAGTTGTCATCATAAGGTCTGCAAGCTCGTCTATGATTATAACGATTTGGGGCAGATGCTCTCTGTCGGGATCACCCGCAGTTATTTCGTTATAGGATTTGATGTCGCGGACTCCGACTTCTTCTATAAGCTCGAATCGGCGTTCCATCTCCTCGACCATCTTGATAAGTGCACCTGCTGATTTTTTCGGTTCGCACACGATAGGAGCTATAAGATGGGGTATGTCTTTATAAATGTTAAATTCAACTTTTTTTGGGTCTATGAGCAGAAGCTTGACTTCACTTGGCAGAGCCTTGTAAAGCAAACTGATGATAATGCTGTTGATACAAACCGATTTACCCATACCTGTCGCACCTGCGATGAGAAGATGGGGCATTTTGGATATATCGAAGATTATTGGGTTTCCAGCAACGTCTGAACCGAGACAAGCGGTCACGTTACTCTTGGCTTCCTTGAATTTCGGACTTTCGAGAAGTGAACGCAGATAAACCGTACTTGCTGTTTTGTTTGGGACTTCTATTCCGACAGCACTCTTGCCGGGGATGGGAGCTTCTATTCTAACACCGGTTGCTGCAAGGTTGAGAGCAATATCGTCAACGAGGTTGGC
>JAFYLR010000033.1 GCA_017550115.1 Clostridia bacterium
ACAGCGGTACCCCAAGAATAAGGAATATCGTTGTCACGACGGTAAACGTTTGCACGGGGGTTGTCCCATGAACGGAATACGGCTTTAACAGCACCAAGGAGCTGTTCTTTGGGATCTGTCGGGAAGTCCTGACCGATCTTGGATTTGTATTCAGCCTTGAACTGATTTGCAAGAGTTTTAAGGTCGTCAGCTGTGAGGTCAACGTCCTGAGTAACACCCTTTTCTTCCTTCATCTTATCGATGAGCTCCTCGAAGTACTTCTTGCCGACTTCCATAACGACGTCGGAGTACATCTGGATAAATCTTCTGTAGCAGTCGTAAGCCCAACGGGGATTGCCGGACTTCTTTGCCATAACCTCAACAACCTCTTCGTTAAGACCGAGGTTAAGAATGGTGTCCATCATACCGGGCATGGAAGCTCTTGCACCGGAACGTACAGAAACGAGAAGGGGATTTTCAAGGTCACCGAACTTCTTGCCGGTAACACCCTCCATCTTAACGATGTATTCCATGATCTCTGCCATGATCTCATCGTTGATCTGTTTTCCATCTTCATAATACTGTGTGCAGGCCTCTGTCGAAATTGTGAAGCCCTGGGGAACGGGAAGACCGATGTTGGTCATTTCCGCGAGGTTAGCGCCCTTACCGCCGAGAATCTCACGCATGTCTGCGTTACCCTCGGAGAAGAGATAGCAATACTTCTTTGCCATGTTGTAAAATC
This sequence comes from Clostridia bacterium, assembly GCA_017550115.1. Lineage (GTDB taxonomy): Bacteria > Bacillota > Clostridia > Oscillospirales > CAG-272 > SIG710. The sequence goes on from JAFYLR010000033.1 coordinate 722, forward strand.
CTCCGTTTTATAAATATAAAATTTTTGACTTTGTAGATGCACTCTTTCAAAAAATTGCTTTTTTGCACGCAAAAAAGGCCTCTGTGCGAGTGCTACACGTAATTATAACATAAAATACCAAAAATAGTCAAGAGTTTTACCAATAGATAGTAAAATTTTTATTAACTTCGTCAATAATGTCAAAAAAATATTTGACAAAGGCAGATATGATGTATATAATTATTAGGTATAATAATTGTTTTACTTTATAATGGAGATTATATGGCTGATATTTTTGCTTTATTCAAGCAAATTGCTGAAAAAAACAACGACAATGATGCAAAAGAGCCGATTTCTTTCATCATCGTTGGCTTAGGAAACCCCGGCGATAAATATTTTCACACCCGTCACAATGCGGGTTTTCTTGCTATGGATTTTATTTCGCAGAAGCTTGGAACAAAGGTTGACCGCCTGAAATTCAAGGCGCTTACGGGAGAGGCTTATATCGGCGGCAAACGTGCACTGCTCCTAAAGCCGCAGACTTATATGAACAATTCGGGAGAGGCAGTGGCAGAGGCCGCGTCCTTTTATAAAATAAAGCCGGAAAATATTATCGTTTTATTTGATGATATAAGTCTTGACGTGGGAAGAATGAGGGTTAGACGCGACGGCAGTGCCGGTGGTCACAACGGGATAAAAAGCATTATCGCACATCTCGGCTCTGAAAAATTTCCGAGAATAAAGATAGGTGTTGGAAAGAAACCTCATCCTGACTATGACCTTGCAGATTGGGTGCTTTCCGAGTTTAGCAAAGAGGATAAGGAAAAGCTGTTTTCGATATTCGGCTTTGCTTATGAGGGACTTCTCAAAATGCTTGGCGGAGATTTTGACTCTGCGATGCAAATTTGCAACGGAGCAGATGTGAACCGACAGTCAAAGGAGTCTTGATAAGAAAAGCTTGATTTAGGGGAAAGAATGAATAATATATTGACCGATAGCATAAGACAAGACAGCGAATATAAGCAGCTGCTCTCGTCGGTGTTAAAGACGTACGAATCAAGAGAGCCTTTGCCGATTGTGGCAAGCGGACTTTGCGATGGAGCTTCAGATGCACTTTTTGTCTCTTTGATCGAGGATATATCAAAAGAGAGGGGCGGTTGTGCATTACTTATATGCGCTGAAGAAAAGGACGCTCTTCGTCAAAAAGCTCTTCTTGAAAGATTTGGCTTGAAATGCGGCTTTTTCATTGCCCGAGATCTTAATTTTTATAATATTACAGCCTCTCATGAGTACGAGCATGAGAGGCTTGATGTGCTTTACGGAATAATAAACGGAGAGCTTGATGTCGTTGTAACAACGCCCGATGCGGCAATAGGCTATACCATTCCCGAGAGAGTGTTGCGCTCTTCTATTATGCGTATAGAATACGGCAAACAACTATCTATAGACGAAACTGTCAAAAGGCTGATTGCGGCAGGTTATACAAGGACGGAAATGGTTGATAGTGCCGGACAGTTTGCCATCCGAGGTGGCATTATAGATATTTTTCCTCCGAGCAGTCGTTATATAGACGTAAACGGCAAGGAGATCGTCGGTGCATTTCCCTTAAGAATAGAGCTTTTTGGGGACGAAGTCGATAGAATGGGTGTTTTTGCGCCGGAGACTCAACGTATCACCGAAAATCTCGATATGGCGGATATAATGCCGGCACGAGAGATCCTTTTGGACGCCGAGATAAAAGAAAAAATAAAAAAAGCTATTTCGTCGCAGATAAAATCTACAAATGATGCACGGGCTCTTGAAGAGCTTATCGGTGAAGTTCATGCACTCGATAACGGTCTTGATATTGGTTTTGCAGATAAATATATTTCAATTATTTATCCCGAGAAGGTATGTCTGCTTGATTATTTGCGTTCTTTTTCACGTTCGTTTATGGCGGTGCGTGGAACGGCTGCCGTTCAAGAGCGACTGAAGGCTTTTGAGTGGCATCAAAATGAGACGATAAAAGCATTGCTTGAGGGCGGTACGATATCTCCGAAGTGTGCGGAGTATTCAAAGCCTATTTTGGAATTTGAGATCTTCTGTTCGCAAAACGTAACACTTCACATTGACTCTCTTGCAAGCGGAATGTCGGGAAGAAAGCTTGGGGGTCTTTTCGGATTCCGTTCAAAGCATACTGTGTCGTATTCGGAAAACCTTGAGCTGCTCAGGGAGGACCTTAAAAATTATACCGACGCTTCCTATCGTGCCATAGTTATATGCGAGAACGAGGCGGCGGCGAAAAACATGAAGATTCTTTTGGAAGATGAGCCTTACAGCGTTTATCTGGCAGTTGATGCGGGGGATTTTACGTCCGAAACACTGCCCCAAAGAAGTGTTCTTCTTGTCTGGCGGCAGTATCTTTCGGGCTATGAGCTGCCCGTACCGAAGATAGCCGTACTTTCTGCCACACCTGACGGCAGAATGGAGGCAAGAAATGCGGAAACTGCCCTCAAAAAACGAGCAAAAAAGAAGAAGGGCGCTCAGAAGATACTATCTTATGCAGATCTTACCATTGGTGATTACGTAGTTCACGAAACTTACGGCATCGGTATTTACAAGGGTATTGAAAACGTTACGGTGAACGGTGCGAGTCGTGATTATATAACGATTCAGTATGCGGGAAGCGATAAGCTCTTTTTGCCTACAGAGAAGCTCGATATGGTGTCTAAATATATCGGTGCGAGAGCAGACGACGGAACTGTTAAGCTCTCTAAATTCGGCGGCGGTGAATGGGGAAAAGCAAAGACTCGTGCGAAAGCCGCCGTTAAGGAGATGGCAAAGGAGCTGATACAGCTTTATGCACAGAGAATGAGACTAAGCGGCTATGCATTCCCCGAGGACGATGATTATCAGCGTGATTTTGATGCGGCATTTGAATATGATGAAACACCGAGTCAGCTTACAGCCATAGAAGATATAAAAAAGGATATGTCAAGAAACGTTCCGATGGATAGATTGCTTTGCGGTGACGTTGGGTACGGAAAGACCGAGGTCGCACTTCGTGCGGCATATAAAGCGGTGCTTGGTGGAAAACAGGTGGCGATACTTGTTCCAACAACGATCCTCGCCCTGCAGCATTATCAGACGGCACTTGGACGTTTTCGTTCTTTTCCCGTGTCGGTGGATCTCATTTCGAGGTTCCGTACGGCAAAACAACAGGCGTTGACGTTGCGTCGCCTGAAGCGTGGCGAGATAGACATTATAATCGGTACGCACCGTCTTGTCTCAAAGGATATAGAATTTTCAAATCTTGGACTGCTTATCATTGACGAGGAGCAACGGTTCGGGGTGGCTCAAAAGGAAAAGCTTAAGCAGTTGGCGGGTAACGTTGACGTATTGACGCTTACGGCAACCCCGATTCCGAGAACTCTCAATATGGCAATGAGCGGTATAAGGGATATTTCTATACTTGACGATGCACCGGGGGATAGACTGCCTGTTCAGACTTACGTTCTTGAACACGACGAACTCATAATAGAGGAAGCAATTCGGCGTGAGCTTCGCCGAGGCGGTCAGGTGTTCTATCTTTACAACAATATAGAAAACATTAAGGTTGTTGCCGCAAGGCTTTCGGCACAGATACCCGAAGCTAGAATAACCGTAGCTCACGGGCGAATGGAAAAGGAAGAGCTTGAGGATATATGGAGCTCTATGCTTGCAGGTGAGACGGATATTCTTATAAGCACGACCATAATTGAAACGGGTGTTGATATTCCTAATGCGAACACCTTGATAGTTGAAAATTCGCATAAATTAGGACTTTCGCAGCTACATCAGATAAGGGGACGCGTAGGACGCTCATCACGCAGGGCATACGCTTATTTTACGTATCCGAGAGGACGTGCGATATCCGAAGTATCAACAAAGCGTCTTGAGGCTATACGTGAATATGCCGAGTTTGGCGCAGGATTTAAGATAGCACTTCGTGATATGGAGATACGCGGGGCGGGAAATTTGCTTGGTGCCGAGCAGCACGGGCATCTTGATGCGATAGGTTATGATCTTTATATCAAGCTCTTGAATGAAGCAGTGCTTGAGGAAAAGGGCGAGAAGGTAGAAGAGAAGCCTGATTGCACGGTGAACCTCATATGTGATGCGTTCATTGGCGAGAAATACGTATCTTCCTCGTCTCAGCGTATGGAGCTTTATAAACGAATCGCTATGATCGAAACGAACGAGGACAGGGAAGATATTGCAGACGAGCTTTACGATAGATACGGAGATATGCCTCGTTCCACATGTAACCTGCTTGATATTGCGTATATTCGTGCAAGAGCGATAAAGTGCGGAGTTCTGAAGATAGACCAGACGGGCACGGAGGTCCATATATATCCTCTGAAATTCAACTGGGGTATCTGGAGCGAGCTTGGAAGAATGAACGGCGGAAAGATCAAGGTCGTGATGTCCTCATCTCCATATCTCAATTTCCGTTTTTCAGACGGAGATAAGCTCTTAAAAACTCTTGAACAGCTTTTTGAGGATTATATCAGGCTTGAGGCGGAAGAAAAAAATGGCGAAAATTGATTTTTTTATGAAAGCTCTTCCATTTGGAGAGTAAAAGTGTTATACTGTAATATATAAAAATAAATTCGGAGCAGAATATGAAAAAAATCCAAATAAAAAGACTTATTTGCGGCATTTTGAGTGCGATACTTATTCTATTGTCGCTTGTTTCCTGTTCTTCTTCAAAAAAACTCGGAGAACCCTTGATGAAGCTCGGCGGTGAGCAGATTACGGTAAATATGTATCAGCTGTGGCTCTCAAGAGTTAAGGGCGCATACGGCGGAGCGGATGATTCCGTTTGGGACGAGGAAACCGAGGACGGAAGAACCTATAACGAGATATTTACAGACTTTGTAAAGCAGAATGCGATAACGTTCATTTGCGCATTGCATGAATTTGATGAGCTTGGTCTAAAGCTTCCAAAGGATAGGATAAATGAAATAGACGAAGTGATGCAGACTATGCTCGAAGAGCGTGGAGACGGAAGCAAAACAACACTCAACGGTATTCTTTCACAATACGGTGTCAATTACGATATTCTTCGAGAAATATATATCATCGAAGAAAAGCTGAACTATCTTGGGGAATATCTATACGGTGCAAATGGCGCGGAAAAGATAACCGAAACGATAAGAAATGAATATTATCATGATAATTACGTCAGAATACAGCAGATATTCCTATATACTGCAAACAAGCCTGTGACAGACGATGAAGGAAATTATGTCTATGACGAAAACGGATACGTCAAGAAACGTGACTATACAGAGGCTGAGATAGCCGAGCAGGAAAAGAAGGCGGATCAGATAATGACCTCGCTTACTGCCGGCCAGAGCTTTGAGCTGCTTATGGCATCGCAGAATGAGGATCCCGCAGCGTCATCGTATCCGAACGGATATTATTTTGCAAGGTCATCGCAGTATGTAGAAGAAGTTATAACTGCGGCTTTTGAGATTGGCGAGAACGAATTCAAAATGGTTCGTTCCGAATACGGTATTCATATCATCAAGCGTTTACCGTTAGACGAGAACGGATACGCAGTGTCTGCAAATCAAGACTTTTTCTCCAATTTTGAAGAGACGCTCAAGACCGAAGTACTGACAGCAAGACTCTCCAAATATGAAAAGGACATAAAAATAGACGAAGACCTTTTGGCGAAATACGACATAAAATCTTCTTCGGCTAATACTGTATATTGATAAAAAAGCACGGTGCATACGCACCGTGCTTTTTTGTTTGTATTTACAACTTTATTCCCGAAAATCCCGAGAATGCCATAGCAAGAAGTGCCGCCGCGATGAGTGTTAGAGGAAATTCTTTGAACGCTCTGGGTGGGGTGGCAAACTCGATTCTTGCACGAACTCCTGCAAAAATAACGATAGCAAGTGTAAACCCGATAGATGCCGCAAAGCCGTAACAAACAGACCTTATAAAATTGTAATTGTTCTGAATGTTCAAAAGGGCACAGCCGAGAACTGCACAGTTAGTTGCAATAAATGGCGTATATGTCCTAAGAGAGCTGTAAAGAGAGGGGGTAAATCTTCTCAAAAGCATTTCTAAAAGTTGAACAAGAGCGACGATGACAAGGATAAAAGCCATCGTTTTTAAGTGTTCGAGTCCAAGAGGTTCAAGGATAAGATGATAAACTATCCATGTAAGCGCGCTTGAGAGAGTTATTGCGACCGAGGTCACGATTCCCATTCCGAGCGCTGTGATAGGAGTCTCGGAAACCTTGATAAAAGGAGAAGCACCGTAAAGTTTAGAGAAAATTAAATTCTCGACAATAATGGCACTGAACATAAGCATCAAGGTTTGGCTAAATGAAAGAGATATCATACGCGCTCCTCCTCTCTGCCTTTGCTTTTTTCTCTATCTTCCTTTGCATAACGAGCCTTTTGTACCACTGCGGCAATAAGACCGAGGGTGAGAAATGCACCGGCAGGCAAAGTAAATAAGATTGCGGGACGGTATGATGCACCAAACACGGAAAAGCCGAGTATAGTACCTGTGCCCAGAAGCTCTCTTATGATAGAAACTGCAATAAGAGCAACAGTAAACCCAAGGCCCATCGAAAGACCGTCTATCGCAGAGGTTATGACCTTGTTTTTTGATGCGAAAGAATCGGCTCCCTCAAGAATAATACAGTTTACAGCGATAAGTGGAACAAAAAGTCCGAGCGAGGTGTAAAGATCGAAGAAGAAAGACTTCATAAGCATTTCGGCCGCCGTTACAAGACCCGAAATTATTATGACGAAGGTATATATTCTTACCTTTGAAGGAATGAATTTACGCAAAAGGGAAATTAATATATTTGAGCAGATGAGTACCGCCGTTGTGGCTACTCCCATACCGATTGCATTTGAGAGTGAGGTAGTAATTGCAAGTGCCGGACACAAACCGAGCAGTTGAATAAGAGTTGGATTGTTATCAAAAATTCCGTTTTTGAGTTGAGTGATAAATCCGTTGTTTTTACTCAATTACAACACCTCCCAACAAATATTCATCAAGAGCAGAGAGGGCAGTTCGAACGCCCTCTGTCACAGCTCTTGAGCTTACAGTAGAACCCGAAATTACATCTATATTTTTCTCGCTTTTTGAGGTTATTGCAATAAATTGAGAAAGAAAATGATTGTTTTCAATTCGGCTTCCAAGACGTGGGGTTTCGTTATGTGAAATTATGCGAACTCCGATAACCGATGAACTATTGTCAACGCCGACTAATATATCTATCTTACCGCCAAATCCCTCGGGAGAAACTCTGACGCAATAACCTCTCGCGGTCTCTCCTTCGGTTACCTTATAAATAGCATCTACCGCTTCGGGAGTGACCTCAAGAAGAACGTATTCTATGTTCTCGGAGCCAAAGAGGGCAACGACAGCATCTCTTAAATTTCGTTCTTCGTTTTCGGATATTCTGTCTCTTGTTACTATATTCAAAAGAGAAAGAAGCAACGCAATTATAGCACATAACGCGACAAGAAAGATGCCTGTTCGTCCAACTTCTATCAGCTTTGTTTTTTTATTAGCGTCAACCATGCTTCGCACCTCTTCTTGACTTGCCAAAAGCTCTTGGTTTTGTAATTTTGTCAATATAATATACGAGCGAATTCATAATAAGTATAGCGAAAGAAACGCCCTCGGGATAGCCACCGAAATATCTTATAAAAATTACTATCATACCGCATCCGGCTCCAAAGATGAGCTTTCCCTTATTGGTTATGGGAGAGGTAACGTAGTCGGTTGCCATGAAAAATGCACCTAAAATAAGTCCGCCCGCAAAGAGCTGACTGAAAATGAAAGCAACAGTATCCTCGTTTTGAGGAAAGATAGCCGCAAGGAGTGCAACAGTACCGATAAATGAAACGGGAATGTGCCAGGATATAACTTTTCGTACGAGCAGGTAGAGTCCTCCCACTATAAGAAGAACCGACGAAACCTCGCCGATCGAGCCTCCGCTGCGACCTATAATAAGATCACCCCACGCAATATCGGGAAGAACGCCTTCTTTAAGAGAGCCAAGAGGTGTTGCCGTTGAGATGGCATCGATAGCTTTATTTGAAGCGAAAAATCCGAGTCGCTTGAAAGGCTCGGTGAAACGTATCATTTCACCCGGCCATGCGAACAGAAATACTCTTGCCGCAAGGGCAGGATTCATAAAATTTTTACCGATACCGCCGAAAAGCTGCTTTACGATGACTATTGCAAAAAAAGAACCGACAACGGGCATAAAATAAGGCACAGACGTAGGAAGACTAAGCCCGAGCAGAAGTCCCGTTAATGACGCAGATCCGTCACGGATCGTTATATTCTTTTTTAGTATTTTTTGAATTCCGTATTCAAAAAATATTGCACTTCCAACGCTTAAAGCCACTACCGCAAGAGCACGCAGTCCAAAGCAGATAACGCCCCAGATAAATGCGGGGATAAGCGCAATAATGACGTCTGTCATAATAGAGCGAGTCGTATCCCCGTGACGCAGATGAGGCGAGGGAGACACGGTAAAGAGCATACTTTCGTCAGCCATGTTCTTCACATCATTCATATGTAAAAAATCCTTTCATGTACTCACTTTTTGTCAAGATCGGGTAAGGACGTTGCTTTTTTGCGTAAAGCTTCTTTGGCGCTCCGTATATGCTGTACTATCGGAACGTGTCCGGGACAGCTGTAAGAGCAAGTCCCACATTCAACGCAGCTCATAACATCATACTTTTCGCAGTCCTCGTATCTGCCGTTTCGCGAGAATTGTGCAAGATAGTTTGGCATAAGTCGCATAGGGCAGGTATTTACGCATCTTCCGCAACGGATACAAGTATAATTTTCGTCCTCTTCGTGACACATCTCATCAGAAAAAACAAGCAGAGCAGAAGTCCCTTTTGTTATGGGAGCATCTAAGTCCGATTGAGCAGTGCCCATCATAGGCCCGCCACAAATAAGCTTTCTCGGATCTTTTTTCAATCCGTCGCAGAAGCTTATAAGATCTCGATAAGAAGCTCCGATAGGAGCAAGAACGTTTTTGGGGGTTGTGACGGCATCGCCTGATACTGTTACTATCTTTTCAATTGATGGCATTCCGTAAACAAAAGCACGAAATACTGCGGCACAGGTCTCGGCGTTGAAAACCACGCAACCAACGTCTGTTGGCAACTTGCCCGAGGGAATTTCTTTTTTTGTGATAGCATAGACCAGCTGACGTTCGTCACCTTGTGGATATTTGCTACGCAAGATCTTCATTTTTATCATTTGGCTCTTGCCGATTTTTTCTTCCAATTTCTCGACAGCGTCCATCTTATTGTCTTCGATGGCGATATATGCTTTTCTTGAGCCAATGGCTTTGAGTAGTATTTTTGTACCGTTGATTATTTCAAGAGGCCTCTCAAGCATAAGTCGGTGGTCAGCGGTTATAAACGGCTCGCATTCCGCACAATTTACGATAAGCTTTTCTGCCTTGCCTATGGCCGATTGAATTTTAGCATATGTAGGAAATGCGGCTCCGCCCATTCCTAAAATACCCGCACGTCGAACGATTTCTATTATCTCCTCCGAGGTTACCTCTGTAAGCTTTTTTGCGGTGGGAATTATGTTGGGGGAAAGCTCGTATTTTCCGTCGTTTTCTATGACGACGGTTTGTATATGGCGGCCTTGCATATCTTTATACGAGGTGATAGCTTTGATTTTACCCGAGACACTTGCGTGTATAGGGCAACCTGAATTTTCGGCGGGTTCACCTATAATCTGCCCTTGAAAAACATAGTCTCCGACGTTTACCGTTGGTACGCAGGGAGCTCCTATATGTTGAGACATGGATATCGATATTTCGGACGGTGGAGTCATTTTCTCTATTGGGAATTTTTTTGTGTTTTTATATTGTTTGAGATGAGTACCGCCCTTGAACGTCAATGCCAAAAAAATCAACTCTCTTTCCTAATAGTTATCGAGTTATATATACATACAGTTTAACTTAATTTTTGAAAAAAAGCAATAGAATGAATGAAATTTACGATTATTCGGGATAATAAAGTTGTTTTAGAGAAGAAAGCAGATGAGAAAAAAGGGAAGGATAGAAAAAAATTAATATTTTTGCGGAAATAGGGGTTGACAAAGCAAAAAATATATGATATAATACACTGCGTTGCCGAAGTTGGCAGCGAACGTGGCGGAATAGCTCAGTTGGCTAGAGCAATCGGTTCATACCCGATAGGTCGTAGGTTCAAGTCCGACTTCCGCTACCATAAGGCCCGTTGGTCAAGCGGTTAAGACACGGCCCTTTCACGGCTGTAACATGGGTTCGATTCCCGTACGGGTCACCAAAAAACAAAGAGGAGCACATCGTGCTCCTCTTTGTTTTTTTTTATGATTCTTCACCGAATCGAGCCCCTCAAATTAGCAGGATTTGACAGTGCGTGTGCTGAGATGAAGAAGCAAATGGGAAATATAGTGCACGTTAGGGTTTGATTTTCCGTACGTCACCTATCGGAACTCCGTTTTCGGTAAGATTAACGTTGCCGTCCGATATTGAAATATCAAACAAATGAACCTCGGGATTCTCACCTTGCGTTATTCCTTGAACTCTTGTTATGCCGTCACTCCCTTTTTTGAATGACAGGTCATACCACTGCGACCAAAACACAGCCTGATATTCAGAATCTTCATCGCCTATCTCACGTGCATCGAAAATGAAAGTAAATATGCCGGAGGTCATTCCATGCCTCATTGAACATATCTCATCAATGCCATCGTTGTCAATATCAAAGATGGCGGTGTCGTATGTTAAGTTATACAAGTTATCATAAATACGGTAAATCCAGCGTATTCCGTTTTCTCTGCTTTCATTTTCATAGTGGCCATATACGACTATGAAGTCGCCGTTGTTTTGTTCCATGACGTAATACAAATCTATGGGCTGAGGTGTGTCGGGATATACTTCATAGGTGATTTTGTTTTCATTTATCAGTTCTTTTAGAATCTCTGAGTAATAAGCCCTATCAGCTTTGTGAAGTAAATCATAAAAGTCCGAATACGACAGGTCGGTTTCAGACACACTCCCAAGACGTTCCTTTAGGCTATAGTTTACCGTATAAATTATATTGTTTTCAATTTCGAGGTTAGGAACTTTTGACGGATCCATAACGAAAGAATGCACGGGAGACGTATATATTATATCACATTTATCTTGTTCTTTTATATCGATCAAATATGCATCGAACAACATTTTGCGAATATTTTCAACGTATTCCTCTTTCTTTGCGTTGTTGTCCTCGCCTTCCTCGATTATCCAATATTCTCCGATATAGCTTGATAGCGGGTTTTGCCACGGAATTACATAAATATCGTCCGCATCAATATCGTACGTTGACAGAATAGTACGCATTTCATCGGCATTTGTACCTTTCATATCCAAAAGCTCGTCTGACAACCAATATCTTGAATCTTTAGAATGGGAAAGTAAGCCGAAGTAGTAACTGTTCGGAGCCATTTGCCAAACGTAAACATCAAGTCCGTCAGTTGCGTCAAGTCCAAAGTATTCGGGGTATTTCTCCATCAAAGAAATTTGTGTTTCATTGAGATTTGCTACGTCTGTTTCTCCATAAATTTTCTCCTTTGGATCGGTTAAGAAGCATACGGCAACCACTATACACGAAATGACAGCCACTATGATTATCCAAAAGGCAGGTTTCTTATAGCTGAGTACAGATTTTACTCGATTTTTAACCCCTACCTCGCCGAAAGCAAGTGGACAAGCGGAGACCATTCGTCTGTTTACACTACAGCTCAGAAGAGCTTCGGAATAATCGGCTCTTGCTTCGTTGCCAAGTACACCTATAACCTTTTCGTCACAAGCAAGTTCAATGTCACGGCAAAGAAGAATATAGCCGAGCCACATAAGCGGGTTGAACCAATGGAGCGTAAGCAAAAGAAAACCAAAAGGCTTCCATAGGTGGTCTTTACGGCGAATATGAGCCTGCTCGTGTGATACAACGTGTGCCATTTCTTTTTCATTCATATGAAAAGGAAGGAATATTTTCGGCTTTATGAGCCCAAGAACGAAGGGAGATACGACGTTCTCACTCTGATAGATATTGTCACGGAGCAAAACCGCTGTTCCGACCTTGCGTCTTATGCGTATATAGCTGATTATCGTATAGATAAGCAAAGAAATTACGCCGACGAGCCAAATTGCCGTAAATATGGGAATCCATATCTGCAGAGGGTTCGCACTTGCGGTGGGATCGGGAGTAAATTTCTCGCTGATTATAGGATTTACAACGCTGTTGACGACTGTAATCCCCGTATGGATCTCGGGAGTTCTATCCATCATAATATCAGGGCTTACTACCTCGGCACTCGGTATCAAGCTAAGTACGCTTTCGAGCGAGAACGGACAGATAAGGCGAACAGCCACTATGCCCCAAAGAAGCACCGTTATCCACTTAGGTGCTTTCTTTAGCATAAGTCGCAAGAGCATCACGGCGACAACGATATAACTTGCCGAGATACTCATATTGATAATATTAAGAAAAATCTGCGACATAATTACTCTCCTTTCCTATAGCGGTCTATCATCGCTTGAAGCTCATCAAGCTCCTCCGAGGACATCTTTTTATGCTTGGTAAAGGCGGCAATAAACGCAGGGAGTGAGCCCTCAAAGGTTTTTTCGACCATTTCGTTAAGTTCTGCGGCTTGAACCTCGTCCTTGCTCACAAGTGCTGAAACTACGGTGTTCTCATTCTTGAGCACACCTCTCTCAGACAGGCGTTTTATGACCGTATATGTCGTCGTTGGCTTCCAGCCGAGCTGTTCTCGGCACAAATTGACAAGCTCACTGCTCTTTATAGGCTCATGTTCCCATAAAATGAGGCAAAAACGGTATTCGCTTTCGAAAATTTTAGGTGTTTGCATTTTTTCACTCCTTAATCTAACACATTAGAGTACGCATATAGTCTAACACGTTAGAGCAAATTTGTCAATAGTTTTTTGAAAAAAACGCCGAGGGGACAGTTTAGTCCCTCTCGGCGTTTGTATTGATTTTATTTGAACTCTGTTTTGCCGTCTGCAAGATAAAGAGCGGTACGCATGATCGTGTAATTTTCACTCATAATGTCGGTCGAAAGTATTTCTAGCGAATCCTTCATTGCAGTTATGAGCATTTCGGGACTGAGATAGTTTTCGCTTGTGGCAGAAAGCGTGGCAGAGAGACGGATCAAGTCACATTCGCCGTCGTATGACACGTTAAGGGTGTCAATGAGAGGAGCGATGTCGATCTCTTTTTCTCCCGATTTCGTATGCTTGAACATTAGGATAGGCTTCTTTGAAAACAGGGCACGTATGTTGTCTGCCATATCGTCAGAGGCACCGTTTGTCACAATATTTATTTCATATTTTGCATATCCGATGTCCTGAAATTTACTCTCAGGCTCATAAACGTCAATGACGGACAGCTCGTCCGTGAGCACTGAATTTAATCGTTCTTTAACTTCGTCACAGCTCATATATCGGCTCAATCTGATGTCCAAAAGCTCACATTCACTCTGGGTTCCAATAGACAGAGGCAGTGCAAAAACTAGCTTTGCGTGGGGATTGAAGCCTTTAGTGTACCAAGCGGGGATACCCGAGCGGACTATGACCTTTGCAAATGTTCTCTGAAGATCAAGATGGGAGATATAACGAAGCATACCGACCTTTCGGAATTTGATTCGTATATTTTGCGGATTTTCATCCGAGATCATTTTTGGGGACAACATGATCTTTCACCTCCCAGAGTATTTGCACCGCAGGCACTGCATTTTTCACGGCAACTCGGCGTTGTTTTGCCTAGGTATGCGTTGTTACGTTCACGCATAAGAAATTCCTTTGTAACACCGCAATCTATTATATCCCAAGGGAAGATTTCATCATCGTCTCTGCGTCGGTTTGCGTAAAATGACGCATCAAGTCCAGCTTTTTCGATTACCGATATCCATTTATCATAATCAAAATATTCTTCCCAAGCGTCGAAGCGGAAGCCCTCTTCGCAAGCTATTTCCAGAGCCTTGCCGAGTCTTCTGTCACCGCGTGCAAGAACAGCCTCGATGCGTGAGGTTCTTGGATCATGATGAGTATAGCGAACCTTGCGGTCGGTGACGCAATCACCCAAATACTCGATTTTCTCCTCGAATTCCTCGAGTGTGTCTTGCGTCTCCCATTGGAAGGGAGTAAACGGTTTCGGAACAAAACAAGCGACGCTTATAGTTACTTGCGGGGACTTGCCTTTGCGGCGATTGGGGTTGCGGTAATATTCATTTACAACGTTTGTCGCAAGCTTTGCGATTCCCTCAAGGTCTTCGCTCGTTTCTGTCGGCAGACCGTTCATAAAATACAGCTTGACCTGTGTTTTTCCTGCATCAAAAGCAACGTTTACCGCACGCATAAGGTCGTCTTCAAAAACGTTTTTGTTTATTACGTCACGTAGACGCTGAGTTCCCGCCTCGGGAGCGAACGTAAGAGAGCTTGAACGAACGGTTGCTATCTTATCCATCAGCTCTTTTGTGAAGCTGTCAACTCGAAGAGACGGCAGGGATAGGCTGACTTTGTTTTCGTTCGTCCATTCGAGCAGCTTTGTCGTCAGATCCTGTATCTGAGAGTAGTCACTTATCGAAAGGGAAGAAAGCGATATTTCGTCATATCCCGTGTTCTCATAGAGGCATTTTGCCTGTCGGCAAAGCACGGCAGGCGTCTTTTCTCTGACGGGTCTGTATATTATTCCCGCTTGACAGAAACGGCAACCACGGATACAGCCGCGATAGACCTCAAGCATGATTCTGTCCTGAACAGTTTCTATATAAGGCATGACAAGCTTATCGGGGAAGTATGATTTATCCATATCCTTCATGATACGCTTTGTGATCTTTTTCGGGATATCATCATATATGGGTGTATAGGCTTTTATTGTGCCGTTTTCGTTATACGTCACGTCGTAAAAAGAGGGTACGTATATACCGCCGATGGTCTTAGCCGCCTCCAAAAGAAAGTCCTTTTTGGTATATCTGCCTTCTTCTTTCATTTTTATGTATAGCTTGGTGAACTCAACAAGAGCTTCTTCTCCCTCGCCTATACTGAAGCAATCAAAAAAGTCGGCAACAGGCTCTGCGTTATAGGAGCAAGGACCGCCGCCTATAACTATCGGCATATCGTCTCCTCGGTCTTCGGCTCTTAACGGAAGACCAGAGAGCTTAAGCATATTGAGTACGTTTGTATAACACATCTCGTATTGCAGAGTGAACCCAATAATGTCAAATTCGGAGAGCGGGTCTCCGCTTTCGGCCGCCGTTAGAGGAATATCGTATTTTTTCATCATTTCTTCCATATCGGGCCAGGGGGCGTAGGCACGTTCGCACCATATATCGTCCTCTCGATTCAGCACCCCGTAAAGAATACGTATTCCGAGATTAGACATTCCAATCTCATAAGAGTCCGGAAAACAAAAAGCAAAACGAGCCTTTACCTTTTCTTTATCCTTCAACGTTTGACCGTATTCACCGCCGCAATATCTGCCCGGCTTTTGAACGGCACGTAAAACGTTGTCAAGCCGTTCTCTGTAATTTCTGCTCATATATAAGATCCTTTCGGTATTTTTACTCCTTATATGATAACATAAACTTTATTTTTTCGCAAGAGTATAGATGGAAAATCTTATAATTAAAAAGAGACTGTCTTATAGGACGTTCCCCTTAAGGACAGATTTACCCACCGGCAAAAATCAAAAACCGCATATTGATTTTCTGCGGTTTTTGTGTTATAATTAAATATCAAAACTAAACCTTATTCATTGGTTAAGCAAAAGCCAAACTTGAACAAATCATACAAATAAATAAGAATTTTACGGATAAAGCCAAAGGGTTATTACATGAGTATTATTTTACTACTGTTATTGTCAATGCTTAAAATCGGCTGTTTCGCCTTCGGAGGTGGATATGCTATTATTGCATTGCTTGAAAATGAATTTATATCTAAGCGAAAGTGGATTGACCACGACGAGTTTTTGGACGTTGTGGCGATTGCGGAAAGTACGCCAGGTCCTATTGCTATCAATGTGGCCACGTATATAGGATACAAGCTTAAGGGCTTTATTGGCGCGGTGGTTGCAACGGTTGGTATGTGTCTGCCTTCGTTTGTTATTATGTATCTTGTATCTCTTTTTTACGAGCGGTTTATGGAGATTGCGTTTGTTTCGGCGGCATTCAAGGGAATTCAAATCTGTGTAGTATATTTGATAGCATCTGCGGGTCTTAAAATGCTGAAGAAAATGAAGAAAACACCTATAAATATTACCGTGCTTACCATTACCTGCTTTGGAATAGTATTCTGTACGCTCCTTGATATTCATATATCGTCCGTGTGGTTCATATTTGTAGCCGGCGTTCTTGGACTTTCGGTGTTCTTCATCAAGGAAAGGAAAACGAAAGGAGAGAACAAGAAATGATCTATTTGCAGTTGTTCTTTATCTTTCTGAAGGTTGGTGCCGTTGCTTTTGGCGGTGGATATGCAATGCTCGCACTTATTGGTGATTCGGTTCTAAAATACGGTTGGATGACCGAACAGGAGTTTCTTGATTTCGTAGGAGTTGAAACCATCATTCCCGGTCCGATAGCCGTAAATATGGCAACATATGTAGGTTATGAGCAGGGAGGGTTTCTTGGTGCACTACTTGCGACGATTGGTGTGGTGCTACCATCCTTTATCATCACTCTCATCGTGGTAGCGCTTATCAAGAATCTTTTGAAATATGCGCCGATCAAGACATTTATTGCAAGCATGCGTCCCGCACTTGGAGGACTAATCCTCTCGGTTGCTTTGACGATGGCTCTCACTGTGTTCTTCGGCATTGATACCATAGAGAATATCAATTTCACATTTGATTGGCGAACGCTTGTGGTGTTGGCGGTGGTTGTTTTGGTTCCATTCGTGTGGAAACGGATAAAAAAGAAAGAGTTTTCTTCTATTCTTCTCGTTGTAATTTCGGGAGTGATGGGAATGATCTTGTTTGGAATATAATTTGATGACGAGCAATAAATTCAAATTTGTCGAGAAATGTAATAATTGGAAAAAGCCCCTCTTGTACAAAGGGAGGCTTTTTTTATGTTAATCTATGTCTTGTTATTTTTCTTGACAGGCACTGCATTTGTGGACACAAACGCAAAATACGGCATACCTCTTTCGAGATAT